>CAYTDR010000283.1:0-8706 GCA_964436185.1 uncultured Candidatus Obscuribacterales bacterium
CGGAAACGGATCTCTAGTGCGCATTAACGGACGGACTTAGGAGGTAGTTGCGGCGGCCGCTAAAATTGTTTCGATACATAGGCTGATACTTCCACGAGTTCAAGCTCTACTACTTTTATGTGTTTAGTGTTTTCAATAGTTTCAGCGGGTAACAAGAGCTTCCCTTCGATTTGTTGATTATTGACCGGGAGAGCTCTTGCTAGGGTGCCGAGCCAGTTTTCGGCGGAGAGACAGTCTTTGGCTTAGGCGCTTCAATGGCCTTGGGAAATATGTCAGTACACATATAGGTGTACAGCTCGTGAAATCCTCGCATAAATTCGGCACGAGGTCCCTGCGTATATGTGTCCAGCAATTCGTTATATGTCGGCTTCTTCCCTGTTTCTTTGATCATGCGCAGTTCTTCTTGATGAAGCTTGTACATCTCTGCGAAGAGTTCCGATCTGCTGACGCAATACTTACTCAATTGCATTCGATCGTTGGCATCCGTGACCTTCCCATCATAGTTTTCCGTTTTAAGCATTTCGGATCTGAAAGACTTCTGGAAGGCTGGTGTGCACTCAACGCCGATAAACCTTGCCGCTATTGCGGCGGGAATACCCGTATCAAATCCCTTTTTGTATGCATCAAACATTTTATAGAAGGCAGCGTCCGGAAAAACTCCCCTTACAGCAGTAAGATCGATGAGATGCCCGGTTTCATGGTTGTACACCAGTCTGATGTCTTTACCAACTCCAGTATTGATCCTGATGTCCATATACTTCCCACTCATGTTCAGTTCACCGACTTTGTGCGCGTTCTGTTGACTGAAGATCGTGACATGGTCTGGCTTTATTCCTGCCTGGTCGAGTGCTGTCAGTATTTTATTTACGTCTGCAACTTTAACCGGATCACCGACTGCCTTGCGGATAACGCCTTCCGAATTGACCATGGTTTGGCCTGTTTCAGTGACCGCGGGCAATTCACCGATGCTCAACTTTACGGACGTTGTCTTGACTCCTGGAAGTTTATACTGATACTCACCGGGCGGAAAAACCCCGTCTGCCAGCGATTTTGCAAGCTGAAGTTGGCGGTACAGTTCGGACTGTTTGATTGCCTCTCTGATCTTTGCGCCTTCCCTCGCTATTAAGAGCTTCTGTTCGTGGAATTCGCCCTCGACCACATGTCTTTCCATGCGGAGTCTCTTCGCTTCCTCGCGTCCTGTGGGGGTATCCTCGCACTCTCTGATTCTTTTTTCGAATTCTTGATCGACCTCTTTGGCTTTTTTGGTGACTTTTTCCAGCTCGGCTACCTTCTTGTTGAAAGGTTCCTTTATTGCATCGATGCTAGCTTGAATTTTGGCAGCTTCGACAGGATCAGCCTGTCCCACCTTGAGCTCTTTTGATGGTGTTGCATTGCCGTCGTTGAGCGCATCAAAGGATTTTATGGTGACCTCGAGAGGTTTTGCACCAGTCATGGTGCTTTCTTCGGCACGGGTCCATTCGATTTTCAGTCCTTCTTTCGTTGTCTCGATGAAACCGTATTTGGTGAATTCAATGGTAGAATTTCTCGCGTGCGCATTTTGTATGTATCTTTCGACGTGCTCGGGCGAGGCTGAATACTCGAATGCAAGGGTGCCTTTCTTGGGCAGCGCCATATCGCTCAGCGTTTTGGCTTTGCTCACCGTCGGTCTCATGCCTCGGAACACGGCACTGGTGGCTACGACTCCGAGGAATTGCAGTACTGCTCCAGCCTCCTTCATATCGAAGCCTAATTCCTTGGCCAAGTACTCGAACGATTTCTCGGCTGCCGGGGCCGAAGCTGCAAACCTGGTTTGGTGATAGGTCTCTTTGGCGACAACGTTGACACCTCTGAGTAATCCCGCGTACCAGGGATCAACAGCTGCATGAGCATTAATGCGTGCTGCATTGGCGCTCATTTTAGTCAGCAACTCTGCGTTTTCTCTGATGAAGAGCGACCTGGCAGCACCTGTCAATCTCGAAAAATAAGCGCCGATGAAGTTGCCGAGACCGCCACCAATAACGTTCATCGCCATAATTTGTGCAAATTGTTTAAGGTATGGCATTGCGACATGCTCGACAAAGTCCATATTCTGAGGTGCACCATACTGGTCCCGGATCATGGTGTTTCGCTCGTAATCTCCGAGCAGAGAGCCGTCGCTGCGAAGTCCCATGGCTCGCTGGCCTTCCTTGGTGAGCTCGGAGCCTACAATCATGCCCGCAGTGCCGGCCGCGGCGAGGACCAGGAATGGCGTGGCAGTACCGAATGTCAGAATGACGATTGATGTCGCGGCTACGGCTACCGCGATACTGCCAAGCAACTCTACGCCATCCTTCTTCAGCCATGTCATGAAATTTGATTTTTGAACGGCTTCCGGAGCGCCTTCGGGAGCAAACTGGTTTCCACCCAGGTACTTCAAGAATTCGTTGAGATTTTGGCGCTGATACATCTGCTGGTTGTGTTTGATCAGCGCAAGTTCGGCTTTGGCGATCCGTTCGTTCCAGTAGTGCCCATTAACTAGCGTGGTATCTTTGTTTCCAACTATTTGCTTCTCCAATCGCTTGTAATCGGGATCGTTAAAATCATCCGGATTCGCCAAATCCAATCTTTTTGTTCTCAGCCTGGCGATCTCCTTTTGCAGTTCATTCTGCCGAACTAGCATCGTACTGTCCCAGGAGTAATTTGGTGCCATCAGTTGCAGAACCGAGTCCAGAGACTCGATTCGTTTTCGAAGCTCCTCTCGAGCAATCGGGTCTTTTATAGTGCCATCTTTCAGCGCTTTCTTCCAAGCTTCTCTCAGCTCGATGAGCTCGGCACCATCTTTCATCGAGAACTGAGCTAACGCGTCCGCGATGATTACCCCCCTGCGTCTGGCGTCTGCGATGAATTCTTCGAATTTATCGCCCTCTTTCATGGTGGCTATTTGTTGTTGCAAGGTACCGAGCTGATCGTGCACGGTCTTGGCCAGGGTAAACAATCGTCTGACGCGATCGTCTTGATCTATACTGTCAAATCCGGCTTTTCGAATGGCGCCCGCATCAGAGTACATTCCACCAGTACCCTTCCCGTCTCCGATTCTCGGTTTGATCATTTGCAGCATTTCGATACCTTGCTGCGCACCGGATTTGGTGCTCTTAGGGTCCGCCTTCACGATGTGATCGAATTGAGCCAACCCGCGCTCGTTCAACCGTTTCATCGGATTAGCATTAATTCCGACCCCTTGTTTGGCAAGCTCTCTGGCCAAGTCAGGCGCAAACTGCTTAAGGACAGGCCAACCATGCTTGGCCAGGGCCTCTGCTGCGATTTCATCCGCCCTTTGAATACCATTGCTGTCTAGCATCGCCTGGGCAAACTTGAAGTTCGTTTGGGCAATGTCGAGAAGCTGAACTTGCGCTCTCGTCAGTTGCACAACTAGCTCTTGTTCTTTGATCGCCTTGTCCAGGCTGACGATATCGAAGATCTGTCCTGCTTGTTTCTTGACGAACTCTTTCTGTCCGTCGGTCAGATCAAGGAAGTCACCGAGTTTGGTGAACCAACCGACACCATCCTCGGCATCTTTCTTCAGCACCTTAAGCGCTTTTTCGCGAAGCTTAACAAGTGCCAGGAGATTGCGCTCCTCATTCGCCGCCTTGTCGCTTGCTAATTTGATTCTCTCTTCGAACAGAGCCTCCGGTGCCGGGAGTTCTGTGAGAAGCTTAAGTCTTGATGTGCCGGCACCCAGATCTCCGGCAACAAGTTGTTTCAGGAGATCATGCACCGGGATGTTTCGTTCGCTTCCCGTAAGCAGCTTGCGAAGGTCCGGAGGAAGATTGTTGAACGTCTGCGCGTCGATGGAGTCCTGGGAAAGATCTTTGATTACTCGACCAGGTGGAAGCGCTTCGGTCGAGCCGGTAATCGCCATCTTGACGCTATCGGGGAGACCGTTGAAAGTAGCTGCGGTGATCGTTCGACCCTGCAGCGGGAACAGCATTCCGTCCGGAATTTTGGCATCAGGTAGACCGAGGAGCTGCTTTTGGTCGGCTGTCAATCGATTGATTTGTTCGCCTGTGAGCATCACCCTGGACAGATCCGGTAGGGTGGCCATCCCTCTCACTGCCACCGTATCAATCGAGCCAGTCAGTGCCTGCCTCTGAGCAGGCGTAAGTCGATTCAACTCGTCGGCATCCAGACGCTTTCCACGAAGATCCACTTTTCCGTCGAGACCGATCTGTTTGCTGTCACCGTTTAGCGCTAGCCGCACAGACGGGGGCAGAGAGTTGAACAGCTGTGCATCAAGCACTTGTGTCGGTTTCAGTGCCACCGTCGAGTCGGGTATGAGATCAGCGCTGCCGAAAAGCTGAATGCGAACTGCTTCCGGCAGCTTATTAAAGACATTGGCATTGATGACCAATCCGTTGAATTCGAGTCGTTGAGCCACTGGAAGCTTGTCGGTCGAGCCGGACAGCTCTTTTCTGAGCGCTGGATCGAGTCGGTTGAATACTTCCGGCGGGATTGATTTGCCTTTCAGTGCGTCACCGGAGATAGTGGCGTCGTTTGGCAGGTCGGCGATCGAACCGGTTATTCTCATCCGCACTTCGTCAGGCAAACGATTGAATGTACTGCCCGAGATTGTTTTTCCGTCAAGCTGCAAGCTCTTTCCCGGCTCGAGCGGCGCATCGTTTGCCGTCAGTTGTCGCCGTACTTCCGGAGGTAAGGAATTGAACGCGGCCAGACGTTTCAGAAGGTCTTCTATTTCCTTTGGACTGTGGTTACCGAGAGCGAGCTTCGTCAGTTGTAGTTGTAGATCATCAGGAAGATCTAATCCTAACTTGCGAAATTCAACCGCCAAACGGGTTGGTTCAACCGCTTTCCAGTAGTCGACACCGCCGGCGGTTCGATCACCATTCAAAAGCGCTGGTACGCCTAGCTGTATCGAAATGCTCTCCGGATTTTCCAGCATCAAATCTTTCAGTCGTTGTCGCAGCGCACTGTCTTGCTTTAAGCTGTTTTGAAAGGCCGGTCCCCAGTCTCCAGCGCCGAAGGCAACGAAAGCCGTTGTCCTCACCTGGTTGTTCGCCGTTCCTTCTGCGATTTGCAACAATGAAAGAGCGGCTTGTTTAGCAATTTTGTCTAAAATAATTTGTTTTTCAGAGTCGGTGGACAGTGTAAGCTCGCGGAAAAGCTCGGCCCTACCTTCTTTTGTCCCCAACATCCGCAGAGCTTCGACGACCGTTGGATCGGCATGGGAAGGACCAAGGGCACCCAGTGCGCTTATAGCCAGTATGCGCTCACTCTCGGTCGAGCGGCTATCGAAAGCTTTTGCCAGAAGCAGCCGAGAGATCTCAGCTCCTTTCTGTGAAGTCAGGCGGTGAGCGGAGAGAGATAGCTGTTCGACATCTCGCAGTTCGAGTAGATCGACTAGTTTCTTCAATTCGTCGTTGCTGAGTCCGTCGCCGATAATCAGTAAACCGCGTAATGCATCAGCTCTGGTATCACTGTCGTGGAGAGAGCCGAACAGTCTAGCTTTTACGGCATCAGGAATCTCGCCCCGATTGACGGCTGCGACTCTGGCGAGGGTGGTAAGTTGGAACGGAGAGAGCTTCTTGTCGTCAGCATGGAGGCTCTCTTCTAGCAGAACTTCCAGCACCTTTGCTTTTACTTGCGGATCACTCTGGGCGGTTCGGACCAAAACGTCGGCGGCTTGTTTGGCTAGTTTATTTCCAGGCACTTCCGATCGTACGCCGTCTTTTTTGATTTCTACGAATGGACTGGCATCGCTGTTGGTTTTGCCGGCACCACTGGCGATGGCGTTGACTATTAGAATTGCCTCGGGGTTGCCACTCTCGGCCAGCTTGAAGAATTCCTCCACCTGGGGCTTGAAGGAAGCGCAAGTGTTGGAACGGAAGTAAAAGCGTTTGTTTTCGCTGGTTGCCAGGTCTGCGTAGAGCCTGGCAAGTGTTTTCGAGCCAGGGCTGCCGACTTCTTCGGTACTGGGAAGCGCTTTGTAGATGCCTGTCAGGATTTTCTCGAGTTTTGCCGCCTGGAGTTCCGCTTGCGCGGGATTCTTAACCGGATCAACCTTTTCGGTCGCATAGCTCAACGTCTTTTTGATCGCTATCGCCAGTTTGAAGTCAGGACTTGGCTCGTTCAATGTTCCACTCAAAGCCAGTGCCAGAGCCAGCGATTCTTCTACGGACAAGCCTCCGCTCTTGGTACCGACTTGTTGAAGTCCTTCTGCCGCCGCGAGCTGCAGCTTGGCTCTTATCTCCGGGGTAAGATCAGGAAGCTTTTGTACGTTCCATCCTTCTGCTTCGGCGATAGCCTTCCATCGCTGCTCCTGCTTAGGCGGAACCACAAGCGCGATCAGCATCTCGCGGGCGTGAATGTTGGTGCCTGCGAGTTTGACCAGCTTTTCCATAGCCGCTTCGCATTTCTCCGGATCGGTGAGGTCGATCACAAGAAGGTCCGCATCAACCGTTTTCATCACAATCTCGGCACCTTTATTGCCGTGCGCCACCTCGTCTTCTAAATCTTGCCTGGCCAGTCTGAGTTGTTTCGGTTCCGGGTTGTTCCCGAGTGCTTCGACGATAGCTCTTGTGCGCAGCTCATTCATGCGCACTTCAGCACTTGGTATTGCGTCCTTCAGTTGAGCCAGTGCTTGGTCCGCTGGGACTCCGCCAGCTTTCAGGGTTTTGAGTAATTCTGCCAGTTGTTCCTTGCCGCCCAACTTCTTCGTAAGCTTATCGACAAACTGTTGCGCTTCAGGATTTCCATCCTCGCTGAGCTTGATCAGGGTAGAAAGATGCTTTGCCGCGTCCGGAGCCGTTTTGCTGTTTTCGATCTCTGCTGCTTCGTGGATGGACTTCAAGCCGTCTATAAGCTGCTTGTCGGCTCCTGAGCGCGCGAGCTTTTCGATCGCTTCCTGTCGTATCGTCGATCCGTTCTTATCCGCGAGCGGGCGTGCAGTAAATGCTACGACATCTGCCGGCAACGGCGCACCACCCGTGAGGACATCAGTTGTTTTTTCTGCTTGCTGTTTGTTGGCGGGCAAAATGACAACGATCTCGAACAGCGGCTGCCCGGCGCGTTCTAATTGAAACACTCGCGAACCATCCACACCTGGCTTCGTCACATCTTTCAGTCGGAACGGATGTCCGCCGTTCCGCATCTCGACATTGAAGACTTCTCTGAACTGGTCGATATTGCCATTGAAGGCAACGGCATTAAGACTGGCAGTCAATGTTTCCGGAGTTGGGTCTTTACCTTTGGCTTGAGCATCGCTGATTGATTTGATGCTGGTGCTGAGTAAATTTCGCACGTCCTTGGATGCGATCTGCTCGATAGTTGCAGGTGGTCGAACGAGTTGAACCCGCTCTTTACCATTTTGGGAAACTATCGTGATGGTCGAGTTTCCTTCTACCGCGTCTTGCGGCGTCTCGTCGACTAGCGTTATCTTGGACTGAAGGATTGTCAGTTTGATGTTGACTGCCAATATGAACTCTCTCAATCTACCAGCCTTTTCGGCTGCAGCGAGGGCGTCGGTAACTGGATTGGTGACTTTTCCGTTCGTCGTCAGCTCGAACAAGACTGTTCCGACTGCCGGTCTCAACTGTGGAGGAAGGCTGGCGACGAGCTTGTCCGGATTAAACGGTGCGCCGGTTGCTGTATCTATCGGAATCGCTTGCGGAACGTCTTTGATATTTGGATTGTCTGGATTGTTTGGAACATCTTGCACCGGCATTGGATTGTCCGGTTTTACTTCGACCGGTTTTACTTCGCTAGTGGGCTCACTGACGGTCGCGGCGGTGAAGAATGTTGGCTCTTGTATGTCATCCGAATTTACTGTCGCTCTGCTGGGTTGTGCTGTGCCCGACAAGTCGAGCATTGTCGACTGTTTCGTCGGATCCGGGAGGAAGTCAATCGCCTCGGTGCTTGTGTAGGCGAGATCGGGAGCTCCCAGTGGGGTACCAAGTATTCGTTCTGTTATCTTGTCCATCGATGTGATCGAGCCGGGGAGTCCGTTGGCTCGAGCAACTGTTTTGAGCGTTTCCAACACCTCGATTTTGAAAATCGACTCGAGAAGCGGATCTAGCGGACCATCGTTGACTCTGATTTTATCGATTTCTCCGTCGGCAAACGTGCAGGTCAGCCGATTTGCAGGCGCTCCGTCGGCCGACTCGATCAGCAGATCGAGCTCCTCCGGTTGTCCGTCCTGGAACGAAATTGTCTGCTGTTCGTTATCCTGTGAAATCGAAATAAACAGTCTGCCTGCATCTTTGTCTAGCCTGGTCTCGACCGTGAGTAGCTGATTCCTTCCTGAATCGAACAGCGTACGAACCTCAGTCAGAGAGTCTTCGCTGGCTGTGTACATAAAAGTCTCGGTTGCCGATGGCTGTCCGTCTCGCGCGTGTTTAGCGGAATCGTAGTAGTCGCGCTGAATTGCGCCGTCGTCTGTCTGAAAGACACTCGTGATTAGGTCTCGCACGCCGATGGGGTAGGTTCGCTCGCCATCGGATTCCGCTAACAAATGTGTGCCGCGACTTTCAAGACGGTCGTTGACTGATTTGATGAACTCCGAGAAAAGATTTTGGCTGCCAATCTCCGGAGTTTCAGGACTCCGCTCGGACTGCAACAGATCATCGTTCGTGAACATTGGGAGTCCTCACGGTGAATCGATGCGCTCGATATCATACGAAAAACTCGACAAGCGTTTAATGTTTGGTAGACATG
>CAYTDR010000284.1:0-8703 GCA_964436185.1 uncultured Candidatus Obscuribacterales bacterium
GAACAAATCAATGCCCCAGGCATTGACACTGCACAGCCCAACCAGTCCAACGAGATTTTTTTCCGCCTCAGGCAACGACAAGCTTTTGCGTATCCATGATATTTAATCTTAAACGATATCGACAGAAGTACAGAAATCGGGAAGAACTTCCAAAGATGAAAGCACTATTCGAGGACAGCCAGGCAAAGTACGTCGGTGACGCTCATGAAGATTTTGATTAGCGGGTTTGGAGGAATGTGATGTCAAAATTGCTTCTTGTCGAAGACGACAAGGTCTTCTCTGCCCTTATCAAACAAGCATTAGCCGTCCAAAGATTCGCTGTCGACGCAACGCGAGACGGCGAGGAAGGCCTGGAGATGCTTATGTCGAACCAGTACGATTGTGCAATCTTAGACTGGGAGTTACCAAACCTCACCGGACCGGAGATTTGCCAGACCTACAGACATAGTGGTGGCAAGACGCCGATCATCATGCTTACTCGCCGCTCCAAGACATCCGACAAAGTATCCGGATTCGAAGCTGGTGCTGACGACTACCTGCCAAAGCCGTTCGAAATGGAAGAGCTCTTCGCTAGACTGAAGGCGCTCATGCGCAGGCCTGTCCTGACCAAGGCTCGAGTTATTGAGATAGGCTCGTTAGTAATCGACAGCGAGAAGCGCATGGCGACTGTAAAAAACCAGTCTCTGGATTTGTCGATAAAAGAGTTCATTATGTTGGAGCTTCTGGCGAACAATCGCGGTCGGCTATTCAGCGCTGAGTCGATTATCAACTCGGCCTGGTCTCTTGATAAAGACGTGTCGATATGGGCGGTTCGTTCGAACATAGCCCGGATTCGATCGAAGATAGCTGCGATTGATGAAGAATGCGCAAAGCAAGTCAAAACGATCTACGGGCAAGGATACAAAATCGAATAATATAGTGCTGCCAGACACTAGACGGAGATAACCCGGTGATTCAAACTGCTGCACAAGCGCTTGTTACCAAGAATCGCTTGCCCGGAATGGTTTTGACAGATCATCACTTCTCGCTTCCGCTCGACCACAACCAACCGAACGGACAGAAGATAGCAGTATACGCGAGAGAAGTTGTCGCACCACAACGAGAGAATGACAACCTTCCCTGGCTGGTGTTCTTCCAAGGCGGTCCCGGCTTTCCCGCTCCCAGACCGATGACCGTGCACGGTTGGCTTGCTCGCGCACTCGAGAATTACAGAGTGCTTTTGCTCGATCAACGCGGCACCGGACGGAGCAGCCCCATTACTTTTCAAACGCTGGCCAAGTTCAAAAGCCCGTCGGAACAGGCAGCTTATCTGAGCCATTTTCGTGCAGACTCGATTATCAAGGATGCTGAACATATTCGCGAAAACCTGGTTGGCAAGACAGAAAAGTGGACCGGTCTGGGACAAAGTTTCGGTGGATTCTGCTTGACCACCTATCTCTCCATCGCACCGGAAGGCTTGCAAGCTGCCATCATAACCGGTGGTTTACCGCCGCTCTCCGCCTCGGTCGACGATATCTATAGAGCCACCTACAAACGCTCGATAGAGCAAAACAAGCGATACTACAGGCGGTATCCCAATGATGTGGATCGCGTCAGGGAGGTCGTCGACTATCTCAAGAAACATGACGTGCGCATGCCCGCTGGTGGACGGCTTACACCGGAGCGGTTTCTACAGTCAGGGCTGGCGTTCGGAATGACCGATGGGTTCGAGCTGCTGCACTACAGACTGGAAGAAGCCTTCGTGGATGGTGCCAGCGGCCGTGAGCTCGGCTATTCCTTCCTTCAGGATATGGAGTATTCGCAAGCCTTTGATACCAATCCGATTTATGCGCTTCTTCATGAAGCAATTTACTGCCAGGGAACCAGCTCTAACTGGTCAGCAGCCAGAGTGCTCGGAGAATATCCGCAGTTCTCCACCGACCGCAAAGATGATCCGATTTTCTTCACTGGCGAGATGGTTTATCCCTGGATGTTCGAGTCCTATCCCAAACTGGCACCGATGAAAGAGGCAGCCGAAATACTGGCAGCAAAAGAAGATTGGCCAAAGATATACGACAAGGAGAAGCTCAATAGCTGCGAGGTTCCTGTCGTGGCAGCCGTCTACTACGATGACATGTATGTGGAAACTTCGTACTCCGAAGACACCGCGGCGAACATCGGCAACATCCGGCTGTGGCTCACCAATGAGCTTGTCCACAACGCCATTAGAGCCGAAGGATATCGCGTCCTCGACCACCTGCTAAAAATGCTGAACGGTGAGCTTTAACAACCTCTGTTCGTTTCAAGGGCACTTGTGTGATACGCGGTTCCTTCGTGGGTGCAACGGCACACTTTGATGGCTCAGCGCTGACAGCGCTCGATTCAAGCTCAATCGCCTTCTCATCCATCTCCGGCGCCATAGACCATCTCTCGCTTTCCAAAGGGCACGTATCAGCGACCTCAGATGTTGATTCTGAGTCGCGTTTCAATGTTATAGAGTCTGCCTCGGTAACAAGGCGGACGCGTTCCGTCTCATCCGGACAAAACCGATTCTTTATTAACATAGAATTTTTGAACTACCAACTTTTGGCGAACGTCCCCCTACGATACGAAGGGATTACAAAGAAGTCTTCAGGGTTTTTACTGAAATCCCAATTGAGCGAAACATCCTGCCTATCAGCGGCGCCAGTCAATCCCAGCAAAGGCAACGAAGCCCTCCCGGGACACAGAATCAGTTTAGTCCAATGTGAGATGACATATTTCCTTGGCTCGGTGCCTGTATGTGGAATTACATCACTTTCAGGTCAAAAAGATGGATGTAGACATTGCTCGGTCAAGTTGCTGCGCCGGTAAGGTAGCCGTGCGGACAGGTTGCCCTGTCGGTAAGCCAGCTATGTCAATCAGCGTCCTGAGAGGAAGCACATAGTCTCCCGTCCACCAAGATCAGTTTCGAGCGGAATTGGTATGAGCGTTGTGATGCTGAGGCTGTTCGCTCGATAAGATACGAATCTCTGCTTTGCGAGCTCTAGTTTCAGCCTCTCAAAAATATAGCTGGGGATACGGACAGTCGTAATCAGGTTGCCGTTGAGCGTGGACTGCAGTCGCAATTGCACGAGTGCGCTAGCACAGGCGGCGATTTCGGCATCACCCATGGTGCGGTTGCTGGCCTTCAAAAAGATACCGATTTCATGCTTCTCTTTGATAGGAAACTTAGAGAAGTGTTTGCAACCTATAGGAAGGCCCTGGTTGAACCAGAGATCTTGGTACTTATACTCTGGAGAATAATGATTGTTTCTAGTATCAAGTCGACAGGACACCCGCACTTTTACAACCTTTGCCAGCCTGGTATCTGCAAACTTCAAGTAGTTCGGTTTCTCTTCGCAATCCAACTCTATAACGTCATCATATTTGGTGAAGTCTAATAGCTGTGGTGGCATCGGTTTCTTTTCGCGAAGACTCAGTGCTGAGCGAGGCTTCCTTCTCATCGCAGCCTCAGCTTCGATTTCTACTTGTCGGCGGGGACGCTCCGGAACTTCCGAGTCTTGCGATGAGATTCCTGTGTCGGAAGTATCAGCTTGTGCCAGCAATACTCGCCTAATTTGTGAGCGGTTCTTCGTAGAGTCCTTTCCATGAACAGCTAATGGCAGCTGCTGCAGCAATGCACCAAAAACAAGAGCGATGGTCATGCTAAATCGAACACCAAAGCGTGACATAGAGACCTCGACCGGTTCTGCAAACAATGCACTTCTGAGGTTCTGCCCATATAGTTGATATGCGTCTCGCTGATGTCGAATATGAGGTACCCTTCGGTTACAATCGCTTACACGCTCGGCAAAAGCTGCGCCTGAAAAACCAGATGTGGTGACGCTTTCAAAAGCTAGATATCCTGTAGCCTGAATTCGTATAGGGATTTCCTATACGAACTCGGCTTGACATTGCTTTTCAGCCGATGGTAGCGTGAGTAGTACCATTCCGAAAAATTACTACCAATCAACTTAATCGCTCTCGACCTGGCTTGTCGCCGCCAGGCATTCGTTTTTTCAGGCTCCACAGCTATCAAGCCTCTGCTTGAAGGAGGTTTTGTATGTTCAGGTTATCCTTGCATTCAAAGTCTGTTCGACTGTTCCTTTTCACTTCGATACTTACAGGTATCGGAGCGCTCACCATGCCGGAAGCCAGTGCTCAACAGGTTGTCTCCGGTGTTCAGATATTTCCGTCAAACAATATTTGGAATCGCAGAATCGATACGCTTCCTGTCGATCCAATGTCCAGCACGTATGTCAACACAATTGGTGCCAGCACCCGCTTCCATCCGGATTGGGGAAGCCCTGCAGCCTATGGCATTCCATTCAACGTCGTCCAGGGCACTGCATCAAAGCCGCTAAAGTTTTTCAACGTCACTTTTGACTACGACGATGAGAGTGACGCCGGTCCCTATCCGGTAAATAAGAAGCTCAAAATCGAAGGTGGAACGTGGGCCGCTTCAAACGGTGGCGACCGTCATGTTCTTATGATCCATCCGCAAACAAAGACGCTCTATGAGCTCTTCTATACCAATGCAACTGGCAACAGGTATTCTGCCGGTTCCGGCGCAATCTACAAACTCGATCAGAACACGCTCAGACCCAATGGATGGACATCAGCTGATGCTGCCGGTTTACCTATCTTTCCTGCCCTGGTCAATTACGATGAAGCAGCTTCAGGAGTGATCAAACATGCGCTAAGGTTTACTTGCAGCCGCTCCAAGGGCTACATCTGGCCCGGACGTCACAAGGCAGGAGCGCAGACCACTGGATGGCCTCCGCTAGGACAGCGATTCAGACTGAAGGCGAGCTTCAACATTTCCAGTTATTCCAAATCAAACAAAGCCATTCTTACAGCGCTAAAACAATACGGCATGTTCCTGGCCGACCATGGCTCCAACTGGTTTGTTACAGGCACTTCCGATCCCCGTTGGAATGACGATGATCTGAATGCGTTGAAGAACCTCAAGGGCAGCGACTTTGAAGCTGTCGACGAATCCAGCTTGATGATTAATCCTGATTCTGCACAATCAAGATAGTCGTACTCATCATGAACTCCAAGACCGACAAACGCGTTCACAAACACTCGGCTGGTGCATTGAGTAGTGTGAAGCTGCATCGCTCTATTCATCAGCGTAAAGCTGATGGGAACATGCTGTTCCTGTCCGTCGCTATGGGCGCAGTCATTCTGGTGCTTGTCGGTCTTGCGTTCTGGCTTCACCTGAGCTTCTTCTCGAATCAGTTGTTACAAGACTCGTCGGAAAAGGTGGTGCTGCAGGCGGCTCAAAGGCTAAATGCAAACGATAATGCCGGGAAGCTGAACAACTTGACAGTCAACTCCCGGGAGCTGGTTTTTGCCATCAGACAGATGCACGATAAGGCCGCGTTCAACCCCGAATTGCAAGAGTACCAGCAATTGGCAGCTCATCTGGTCGAGCAGGCGCGTCTGGGCGCGGGCACAGTCTCTGACGAGCGGCAGCGATTCGTCAATTCGACTATTTCAGACCTGAGAAAGTTGGCTAAGGCTCCGAGCAAACCGTTTGGTCGAGAGATTGCCTTGTTCAATGCAACCGTAGATCAGCCTCGCGTGATCAAACTGAGCGTGGGCAGTCTGGACAATATGGATTCGAACGTGGAAGCTAGCGCAGGCATTCCGGAATTGACTGCCTATGATTCCAACCATCAGTTTCTCAAGCGTGGTAAACACTTTGACTTTTACCGCGCGAGAAACAAGTTGAAACTGCCATCCCCTGATGACGACCTCAATTTCGAGCTGTCACCACTGCCGGTGGTAGTCGATGGTACGGCGGCGCCGATGCGACTCGTCTCAGACTTTCATTTCAAGCCCAGTATGGTTCTTCTCGAAGATGGCAACGATACCATCGGCAGTTGTAGCACAATGCCGTCGTGCGTGCAGATTATGATGACTGTCAACATGAAGAGCAAAGTGGCAACTCAACTGGAATCCGGCACACAGACACTCCTGACCGCCTGCACTAATGGGGCTCTCCGGGAACCGGAGTAAATTGCAATGGCAAAAACTCACAGTCTCGAGCAAAGAAAACTGAAGGCGCGATCCGCATCCGGTGTAGCGGTCAGCGAATTTGGTGCAGCAGCAGTAATGCTAATAACCTGCATCATACTGCCACTCATAAACATGGCGATAATTCCAGTGCGTTTCGCGATGGGAAAATCGATTGTAAGCACGCAAGCTCGCAACCTCTCAAAGAGTGAGACGTATAGCGAGGCGTTGGCAAGAAACAATATTGAAGCGTCTAAATGGGCTGCTTTACAGGCAGTCGGTGGGATCACAGTAAAGAATTCGGAACTGAGCCTGACTGTCGCATCAACCGACGGCTCGGCTTCTCGAACCTACAGCAAGCCGCGCTCGATTCCACCAAACTTGCTGCCGAAAGGGCGGGACTGCCGCTATCTTTATGTTCTCGATCTAATAGTCTCTGTAGACATCGCTCCTCTCGTCACTGTCTCTTCCTACCCGCAAGCCCGAATTCCCGGACTGACCGGACCAGTTCCAATCTGCTTCCACGAAATCTCAGTCTGGGAAAACCTCAGCAGAGACCCCGTTACAGGCGAGTTCTTCATCAATCAATAGGCGCTTTCACCGGCGCTTACTTGGCTAGGCTGGCTTACTGAGCGAGCGAATGGTTCCACTTTCTCGTTTTTAGCAATCGATTGATCGCTGAAGTAGGTGTCCCTTAAAATGCGCGATGAGACCTCGAGCTTTACCTTCCAACCGATTTTTCTCAGGGCGTAATCTAGAGTTGACGGAGAGAGGCCACTGCTTGCACGTCCAGGGAATAAAAAATCAGAGGGTTGTTTTAGCGATCGCTGACGTTCGATCAGCCACACTCGAATGGCTTGTGATAGTCCTTGCGGTACGACCGTGGTTCGGTCACCTTGCCGGCCCTGGATTGACAGGTATAACCAACCATCTTTCCATGTCAGATCAGACGTTTTCAGCCTTGTACTCTCGCCTGAAGTGACATCCGTCAGCAGGAAGAGAAGTGCCAACGCATAAGCCCGCGAAGACGATTCCTGTTTCGCTGATTCAAGGTAAAGAAGTTGTTCCTCTCGACTTAGCACTGTCTTTTCTCGCACTTCAATGGGAATATTTGCAAATCCGCTTGTAGATTCGCCGGCTAGTCGCAGCAACAGTCTGATTAGAGTCATGAAATTATTGACTGTGTGTGCCTTGTCAGTTTGAAGTCTCAATTGATCTAAGAACGACCATGCAGCTTGCCCTAACGTTAAACGACCATCCGACACAATCTGATCTGAAGAACTCTCAACGAACGCAGCAAACTGTCTTAGTCGGGATAGATAAACCCTTTTCGAGGATTCGCTAATCGGATGGTTCTCGAGTTCGTTGTGCAGGACTGCAAACAGTTCTCTGGACAGAACGATATTGCTGTCAGTCGCCTCGCGCATAAGCGATCGAATTGACTCGGCCGTATAAGCCGCGCCACCATATGTAGAGGCTGGGTTGGCGCTAGAATTCGAAGTGTCGGCGGCCATTGCGCTGGACTGGTAATGCGTTGAGTTGCCGGCATCGTTATTGCTGGTCTGCTCTATGAGGATTTCCTGTTTTCCAGCTTGAAATAGATGTTCCATTAAAGTTAATTCTCCATCGATTTTTGCTGAACCTGACCGACAGACTCTGCGCTAGCCGCGTGGTATTAACGCGAGCTATCGTCAATAGTGAGTCTCAAGCAAAATAGAGTTGGTATCTTGCGTGGTGCTATTTGTTGCTGTGATAGTACTGTGTGAAGCTGTCCGCGATCAGTCGGATGTGTTTATCCTTGCGCCCTGCGTCACACCAATGAGTCTGTTCGTAAAAATAGTATGTATCGCCATTTTGGCTACAATGTGGTTTTTGAGGCTTTTTTCTAAAATCCGCTCGCTTTCCTGATCGTTACTAAGCGAGTTCGTCGATATGCGTCTCATCTATTAACTGCAAGGACGATCCCCAAGTTAGTTTGCAAGCCTTCGGATGTATATTCTGCAGGAAATATGCATTTCTGCCAAATCGCCGGTAAATTCCACAGGAGATTGGCATTGCGGTTAAATGCCAATGTATATTCCCTAGGGAATATACATTTGAGGAAGTCTCCCAACCTATCCAGGAAGAGGTATTTGCCTCTGCGACCTCTATGCATGGCACCTAGTGATTATTCATTGCTGTAATTGAAGAGCTCTTACTCGGAAACGCGACCACGGTAACGGAATCAGTCGCGGAGGGCAGACCCGAAATTATCCGTCTGCCGGTACGGAAACGTGCCGATGGGGTGCGCTACCTACTGCTTTGACAAACTTCGAATCGCTCTGCCAAGCCAGCGGTTCTCCTACTTGTGTTTTGGTAGTGTTCCGCCGACTCCTTCGACGAACCAGTCCATTTCAGCAAGCTGCTTGCTGGTTGCGTTGGCTCCTTTTGCCAATCGTTCTTTGCCGTCCCGGTCCTTTAAAGGTCCCTGAAAGATGACTTTCTTACCCTGTTTTATTGCCTCGGCCGCCGCTAGAGCCTTCGCCTTCTGCTGCACGTCTTTGGGAACCTGTTTACCAAACGGACACAACTCAACCGACCAAGTTTTCGGATGCCGTTTCGCTGGTCCGACTGGGTCTATCTACTGAGGTTTTAAATATCACGTTTACATTTCCTTAGTGCCCTCCCAGATTAGGGACA
>CAYTDR010000285.1:0-7791 GCA_964436185.1 uncultured Candidatus Obscuribacterales bacterium
TGCGGAAGAAGAGGCACAAAATCTGATCATCAGGACTTATGCTCCTGTCAATGTGCCGGAGAATGCAAGAGCGAATATGGCCGAGTTGATCACCAGGATTAACTTTGCCACTAAACATGGATGCTTCACCATGGACTACTCTGATGGAGAGCTTGTCTTCAAGACCACTATCAGTGTCATGGACGCACCGCTGTCGATCAGTCATGTTCGCAACGTGGTCTATGTGAATCTTATGACCATGGAGCGTTGGCTCCCCACATTGATGTCGACGATGTATGGAGACATTTCTGCGGAGCGGGCTTTCAGAAGCGTATTCGAGGCTGCCCTTGAACGATCGGTCTCGTAGCACGTTAGTTCAACGAATACAGTTGAGGTAAGGAGCGCTCTTTGAGCGCTCCTTTTCGATTGCTATATAGTTTGTTTTGCGATCTGCTCTAACTGTGGTTGAACAATTCTGATGCAAAAGACAATCTCCGTCTGTTCCGGAAAGGACTGCAGACGGAGTCTACCTGGTTGTGGGGGGCGCCGTGCCCTGATTGAATGTGAACGAAAGTTCCGGATAGTGATCGCTTCCGACTGTGCCACTGGAAAGTTGAGCGGAAACTGATAGTTAGCGTCATAGGAGAGCAGCTTCGTTTGAAATTTGCTGCAAGAGATTGATGCTACGGAGCGCTGGCGATGTATTAAACCGGGGTTGGGTTCAACCTGCCGTTCATTGAGAAGGCAAAAGCACAGCGCTCCGTGTCGAAATAGGGCCACTCTAGCTCGTAGACGTGCTGCCCTTCTCCAAGCTAGCGATCTTTTCACGCACAACTTTTGTGCCTTCCTCGTCCTTTTGAGCTACCACTAGTTCTTCGGCTTTCCGGAGATCTGCCAACGCTCCATCCTTGTCGTTGAGCTTCTCTTTCGCTAGCGCGCGCTGATAGTATACGCCGGCGTTCTCTGGATAGAGCGCAACCAGGAGAGTATAGTCGTCGACAAGACCAGAGTAGTCTTTCAGTACTTGGTGAGCTTCAAGTCGCTGTGCGATTGCATTGACGTTGTCCGGCTGCATCGCTACGACTTTGTCTAAGTCTTTCACTGCCGTTTTGTAATCGTTCATGCGCATGAGAAAGATTCCTCTCAAAAGCAATGCGTCGACGAACTCAGCGTTCCTTGCAATTGCTCCGTCCAGGTCTTGAATAACGACCGGCAATGGCTCGAGAAGGTAATATTTGACGATGGCTCTTAGATAGAAGGCCGCCGAGTCTTTGTCATCCTTATTGATTGCATCGCTACAGTCTTTGAGTGCTCCCTCATAGTCTCCCGAAACTATCTTGTTCACAACCATAGTCGTCCAGGCTGCACGTGCGTCAGTTTCGGCACTGGATTCGGTGGTACCTTCAGTGGGTGAATCAGCAACACTGCTCTCCATGAGTGTAATTGTTGATGGTTGTTTTAGTGGCGAGATTGTGGACGCTTGCGATGGAACCGCGCTAGTTGAAATATAGGAGCTCATCAGTAGTGATACCAGAGCAATTGAAGTTTTTGTTTTTTTCATGGGTGTTCCTCCATTCGAGTTACCGCACCTCATTTGGTGCACATATACTATTGACGCTTCGGCATTGAGATCGAAATGACGAAAACATCAATGATCCAGTAGTCTCCGTCCTCGGTAATCAATTTTTGTGTAACGGAGTAGTCGAACTAACAAATCAGTACTAGTTTGGTGTCGTACGGATTTTTCTCGAGGCGATGGCCATATGTAGGAAGTGATGGACAAATAGAAAAGGGCCCCAAGAGAGCCCTTCGCTGTATTAATGTGTTTCGTTTTGTTAGAGCTTGATGTTCAATTTCTCGCGATCGATTTCCACCTGCAGCTTTGGTGTCAGTCGTTGTAACTCAGGCTCGTTAATCAAACCAGTCTTGAGACCTTGCCAAACAGCGCGACATCGGGAGCTGAACAATCCGACATCATGAGTATCAGATGACTTCGATGGAATATTGAACGCCCGATAAAGGCTTCGCAGACGTGCTTGTACAGCCTGTTCCGTCAAATGGAGGAGCTTGGCGATTGTTTTATCGCTTAGACCGAGCGCAATACAAACGAGAACCTCGTACTGCCCGCCGGTTAGCTGACCATGCCCCTGATTCATATTGGTGAGAATAATGCTTAGCTGGGGATCGATATAGCCTTCGCCGTTGCGCACCAATTGCACGGCTCGCTCTAGATCTCGGACTACGTTGTCCTTCAATATGTATCCATAGGTAGCTCCCTCTGGTGTCGCTTCGATGAGCTGCTTCAAGTAAATCTGATCGTCGTAGCTAGAGACCACGATGATTGAAACATCCTTTAGCGTTTTCCAGATTTCTGCGGCTGCTTGAATTCCATTGGTGGACCTATCTTGTTTAAACTCGATGTCCATGAAAATCAGATCTGGCTTCTGAGAGCTCGCTCTTGCAATTGCGCCCTTCGGATCGCCGATATCGCGAATCTCGGTGATATCGGCGAATTTCTTGTTGAGCTCTTCTTTGAGCCAGTTTCGAAAGAACTCTCGATCGTCAGCAATTAGCACACTAAAGCGCTTTTGATCGTTTTCAACAGTGTCTATCGTACTTTCCATCAGGTAATCCTCACTATCTCCGGTAGAATGTTGTATGTTCTTCGTTGGTTATCGGCGTCGCAAGCCCACTTGCGGTAGTTCGATCCAACCGTGGCTGACTGAGACAATCAGGCGGTCGCTCTCCTGGTTCATGATTGACCAAATTTACCACGATGGCACCCGAAGAGTATGAAATGTAATGTACGTTACTGTTAGCCGGTTCGAAGAAGCCCAAGTGCAAGAACTATGAATACGTCTAAGCATATGATCAGCGAGCCGTCTTATCTGGTTCCCCTGATCATTCCTTTGCGCGTCTTTACGGATGCGTGTTGTTTGTCGGTTGGCAAGCCGAAATCAAGCTGGTCCACCTCATCTTTGAGCTGTCTGAGCACTGCCTGAACCAATTTTGCGTTGGGGTGTTTGATAGTTTCCATAGTTTTATACTCCTTATTAGTTGTTCGACTTCGGCGAACATTTTGCTTAACTTCTTCGCTGGCTGAAGACTGCAATGTCTCCTTCGGTCTCAGTTAAATCAGGAGACGAGGTGCAAGAGATGTGGATTCAATGTTTTCATCAATGTTCTTTGTTGCGCTGAAATATGCTTCCATGGCAGTCCGCATGATCAAGCAGAATGCGATGCTCACTTGCTTTTTGTGTGCGGCAAACCGCCCGGCTTGCTGTTGGAAGTGCGAAGCGCGGTTTCGAAAGTTACTACTCCCCAATCGTCGGGTCCCGGAGGGTCATCCACTTCCAGGCTTCGTACTCGTGTAGCGCCTTCGAACAGCATTTGCGGCAATCCGGAGTGTATTTCCACTCCTCTATCAGCGGAGTCCTGACGCAGAAAGTCAAAATTGGCTGGTTCCTTGGTTGCCACAATTTTGAAGGTGTCGATTCCCTGGGGACCATCTAACTCCAGGAGCGGTGATCGTAAGACTCCATGAGGAGCGAGAGGCTCTGACGAGCTGGTGGCAAGCAGAAGGTAGATTGCTCCGCTTGTTCCAATATTGAGCAAGTTCACAAAGAGCGACGTATCCGATTTGTTCGTCAGCTCGAACAGGAAATGTTCGCCCTTTTTGAAGACAGCCCTTCCATGCTGATCTTCGGCTCTTTCTGTGGTCTTGATCGGTTTATTGTTCTTATCGAGTTCCACTCTCAATACTTTGACCTCGATCGCATTATTGATTGGCGAGTCAGTTGCATTGGTCAGCGCCAGAACGGACTGTTGCTTTGCTCTTTTTCTCAGAACTTCGAGAATTTTGGGGACCGCATCGGGATCAGAGGCTGGAACGCAGAAATTGAATAGAGGCTGAGCGTCTTGCGCGGTGACGAACAGAACTACGTCATCCTCTTTGACTTCCTTGTTTCCGAGAGAAACTGACTGGACAGTTTTCGCATCGTCACCATATCTCGAAGCCCCTAACTGGAATTGTTTAAAGGTATCAGCTACGATACCTATGTCGAAGGTATCACCGCTGGTATTACGGAACGATTGTTCACTTTTTAGCGACTTTTCGAGTTCGTTCTCGAGATTTTGGAAGCGATTCTTGACTGATGCCTTGTCAAAGTTCAGTTTGACTTTCAGGGCTGCGCTGCCGAAATTCGGAGTGACCACTATTGCTTTACTGTATTTCGAAACCTTCTTGGGCAGTAGAACTTTTGCTGTGACCGAGTCTACATCGCTAATTGTCCCCTGCGCAAGGAGGTGCTTTTTTCCAGACAGAACAGTTGCTTCAGGAGCGTAGACCGCTATGATTCCTCCGGACGCAAGTCCTTGAGCTTGACCGGCTCCGATGATAATCCCATCGTCGAGAACTTCTTTAATAGGAATGTATTGATCAGTTTCTGCCCCCCTTGAACCACTCGCGATTGTGTCTCTGCTAAACACAACCGAGTTGACTCTGCCGACTACTTGCGGGTGAATGCCGTAGTCCGCATTTATCGCGGAGGAAAGGCGCTCTCGGAGATCCACATAACTGAAATGCCAAAATGAATTTTCGAGGATCTTGATGAGATTGCGAGTTAAAACGCCGTTTCTTTCGCCGGTCGTAACCTCAGTAGTCTCTGGCTCAGTCTCCACTGAATTGCACGCTGAGATGATTACGCTCTTGTCTGAAACTGGAACTAGTGCGAGCTCCGATGAGCCATCAACTCTGCCGACATCGGTTGAATCCATTCGCACTTTGTCCAGATTTAGCGTATCAGCTCCAATCTGCCGGTATTTTGACCCGACCAGGCGTGAAGTGGTACCGGAATGACAGCAGTCGAAGATTATGGTGATGCTGGCATCGCCCATGGTGACATCGGATAGTTCTTTAATTAACTCAGCAATTTGATCATCTACAACCGGACGCAAATCGGCTGCTACTATGCACTCATTGTAGCCATCAGGCTCATCTTTGGCTCGCGTCGGCAGGCCTGTCGCACCATGCCCGCTGAACTGAAAGACAAAAACACCGTTCGGATGTGCTTTGGCATTTGCGATTAGTTGCGAGCGAAAAGCGCCGACGATAGCATCTGCTGTTGCATCGGAATTTGTGAGGGTCTTTATATGTTTGTCGTCGTTTTCAAAACCGAACGATTTTGAAAGTAATTTTCGCATGTCTGCTACGTCTTTGGTGCAGCCATTCAAGTCGTTCGGATCCGAATCGTCAGTTGGATCTTTCTTGGTCGGGAGATAATCGTTAATCCCAATGAGCAGAGCGAATCTCTCTTTGTGTTCACTGGGTTTCGCTGATGCGTCAGGAATGGTGCCAAACAATTGAGACCACAGCACGCAAATGCAGGAAGCGACCGCTATTAATTTATGTGGTGATGGAAACAACGTTTCTCTTCTTTGTTTCAAGGTCGATTTTTCAAAAACGAGTCACGAGAACTCGCTACGGCTACCGCATTAGCCGAACCCAGCGGAGGTTTCGCAGCGGTTCAATCTGAATGATAACTTGAATTCTACTACGTTGAGATTTTCAATAGCGGCTGACTCGCTCATTCTTTGCATCCATGAAATCTGACTCGGCAATCAAAGGGATAACCCTTATCTATTTGCTCTAACCAGAATCGAGGATGAAGCGTAAATGTTTGATTCCAGGCCGAATTGTTCGACTTGAACTCCGCAAGAGGCGAAACGTTCTCCAACTGCCAGTCAAGAGTAATCCTTGACATAAAGAAAAGTCTTCGATTGTCTGTTAGCATAATCCTCAACTGCAGACTCGCCCAGGTAGGGAAGTTCGATGAAAAAACAGATCGCCGCTCTCCTCTTGCTTTTGTTGCTCCCCACAGCCGTTCTAAGCGCACCGGCTCCGACCAGCAAATTGAACCCGCCAAAGGACGTATCGAAAGAATTCTTCGTTTTCGAAACGCTGCCTCCCAACATGCAACCAAAGTGGGGAGCTACGAAGGAAACCAAACCGAGATGGTTCATGGCCCATTTTTGGAAGCCTGGGACGACTCTGAAAGTCGCATTCAACGGTGGAACGCCGGCAATGCATGCGCTTGTTGCGAATACCGCTCCGGAATGGAGCAAATACGGCAACATAAAGTTCGACTTTGGTTTAGACAAACAAACTGGGCGATATCGCACGTGGAGCCCTCAGGAACGCGATTACACCGCAGATATACGTATTGCATTCGAAAGCGATGGACACTGGTCTGCATTAGGCAAGATGAGCGTGGACAAGCAATACTTTCCGCCCAGCAAAAAATCGATGAACCTCGGAATTGCATACGAAAAGCCGGAAAGGCAGAAGACCGTAATCCTTCACGAATTTGGACATGCCATTGGATTCTTGCATGAACACCAGCATCCGGATGGTGCCTGCGACAGCGAGTTCAAGTGGGAAGATGATCCTGGTTATGAAGTCACGTGGCAATTGGTTCGTCCGAACCCCACTGATATTACCTACTTACCGGACAGCAAGGGGCGTAGACCTGGCTTATACACCTACATGTTCGGTTTCCCAAACAAATGGACGCCGGAGCAGTTGAACTTTCAGATGCGCCAGTTGCCGAAGTCGGATGCTTACAAGTTAGGCGCCAAGATTGGTCCGGTAGACAGAAAGTCGATCATGCACTATGGGTTCGACCCTGCCTTCTTCAAGAAGGGAGCAGACAGCCCATGTCATGTGGTCGAGGCAAGTACGATCTCTGAACTGGATAAAAAGGGTGCTGCTGCTTCCTATCCCTTTTAACCGGTTGGCTCTTAAACCGTTCCATCTCAGCAAATAGCACCTGCCTAAACAATGATAAGGTCGGGACTTAATGTTGACATCTTGCTCTGAGAGTCACGATAAAGATGAATAGTCTTAAGAAGTGAGTCCTGGGGTATCATTATCAGGTCGGGACGAGCTTTGTAATCGTCTCGAGACTTCGTTTCATTCTTAGGAGTCCAGGATGAGAGAAACACGACTTCCAAAAATAGTCTTGTTTTGCACCATTGCATCGGGACTTTTGGTAACCTCAGCGGTCGCTGCCGAAAAGCAGGACGGTTTTGTTTCTTGCTCAATACAGCGGTTTAAATGCAACGCAGGAACGGCGGTAAGTTACACGAATGATCCTAATCTCAAAGGCATTAGTGAGAAGACTGCAGCTATTCCAAACGCAGCAGTGTCAGCGAAGATTACATCGGTACCGTTCGATTTTGCTGAGAAACAGGCTGGTTATGTTGTGCAGCCATTCGAGCTTCCGCCTCCTGGCAGAGCAACTGGATTTCGAAGTGCTGAGTTCTATATAAAAGCGCCTGCAGGATCATCCGTAATCGAAAACGGACGAGTTCAGTTCACCTTTCAATTTCCAGGAAATCAGTCACCGAGAGTCGTGACAGTGCCATTCAGTGACATGAGTCCGAAGCCGGAGAACAGTGAATACAAGACGCTCACGGCTGGTTTGGGATCCTTCAAAGGGCTCGATGTTAAAACTGCCAACCTTGTGAAAGCTGTTATCTTCGTAAGGCAGAATATCGCGGAAACCGAGGCGATTCTTGGTGGCTTCAGTATCATCAGCGGGCAAGGCTCTTTCAAGCCCACCACTCTAAAGTTCAGCAATGCTGGTTGTGAAGCAACTGCTATATAGCCAGTGATGGCAGACTGGTGAACCTGCATCCGAAGATCGGATAGTTTTCGTCTCTAATATTTTGTTGTTGGTTGTTCGTGTTCGTTGGTTTTTTGGTGGCTGATGATCCATTAATGAAAGCGGACTTAGTAACAGAAGAAAAAGC
>CAYTDR010000285.1:7801-8684 GCA_964436185.1 uncultured Candidatus Obscuribacterales bacterium
TCAAACTAAAGTTGGGCTTGTGTTGAGTTTGGGTGTGTTGTTGGTTGTGTGCATGACCTGGGGCTCTGTTCATTTCCGTGTCGTGAAGATTCGGCGCTCCCTCATGTTTTCATGATCCAACTGTGAGCGAATCGATTATTCCGACTCCTATCGCTTCAGTCCAGAATTGAAGATGACATTGTTAACCACTGGCAGTGGCTGGATGTTTGAACATCTGATTCAAGCAGGGTCATTGAGAGTGAATAGGAGGAACGACTAATGAAATCTCACACCGGTAATCAAATTTATTCGAACTGCATACCTAACCAGAAAAAGGGGATTGCCCGACCGATCGCCAGTTTTTCTGTTGGTGTTTTGCTGCTGCTCAATTCTTTCCAGGCACTACCGGCGGAGGCGGTGACGGTCTCGGGTGGCGTCAGCGTTGACCAGGTCGACTTCGATCTCGAGCACCTGGATATTACTCTTTGTCAGGAAGCGGACCAGCTTCTGGAGCGGGGACATGTAGAAGAAGCGTTCAAGAAGTATTCTGAAGCGCTGCGTCTCAATCCGAACAACCTTCAAGCTAGATTCGGTCACGCCTTGATTCTTCGCTACAAAGGCGAGTTTGGCGCCGCCATATCCGATCTGACTATTCTGATTGGAAAAAAGTTTGAGGTTGCCACTTGCAGTCTTTTACGAGGCTTGTGCTATCAGGCGTTGAAAGATGTCGAGCATGCAATCGCAGATTTCGAATCGGCCGCAGTCAGCTATAAAGTGGTTGGAGATCGCAGAGGCGCGAGAGTTGCATCTTATTTTGTCTTTGATCACTACCGGCAACAAGGAGAGGAACAGGCGTTTAATGCCGAGTATCAATCCGCTTTAGTGAGTTTCAATAAGGCGATCA
>CAYTDR010000286.1:0-8664 GCA_964436185.1 uncultured Candidatus Obscuribacterales bacterium
GGCACCTCTCAGCTGAAGCTGAGTTCGGTCTCGCTCATCATTCCAGCTTATAACGACGAAGGAACCGTCGGCAAGCTGATTGACGATGCACATGCTTTGCTTTCCGAGTTAGCAAACGATTTTGAGATAGTCGTCTGCAATGATGGCAGCCGCGATGGCACGCTCGCTATTTTGGAGAGCAAGGCCAAGGAGAACCCGCACGTTCGCGTTCTCAATCATCCGCAAAACAAAGGGTTCGGCGCTACCATTCGAGAGCTCTACTTCGCGGGCCAAATGGACTACATATTCTCGCTGCCGGGCGACTATCAGTATGCTCCCAAAGAGCTGGTCGCCATGGCCGAAGGGCTGAAGACGCACGATTTCGTAATCGGCTGGCGAGTAAACAGAAACGATCCGCCCAGACGCAAGCTACAGTCTAGCGTCTACAACCTGATGCTGAGGACCTTCTACGGCAACAGGCATAAAGACGTAAACTCGATCAAGCTTTTCAAACGCGAGATTCTCGATCGAATCAAACTGCTCTCGCAATCTCCTTTCGTTGATGCAGAGCTCTGCATAAGAGCTGAGCGGGCAGGATTCCGAGTAGTGGAGATTCCAATCGAGCATCTGCCTCGCCTGACACAAGGTGCATCTGGTGGCAAGTTCTCCGTGATCTGGGATACGTTCTCCGATCTGGTAAAAATGCGCCGGACATTTTAGAGCACAGTTAGAAGCTAGACTTCAAAACGAACCCGTCAGAAAGCGGCTCCATCAGGGACGCTGACAACTTTGGCAGAGGTGTCCCACCAGACTCTCGCTGGTACCACCCTTGATACTGGCCTGCCGTTTTGCACATAATCCGGGTTTGAAGTTGTACCCTAGCAGTCGCTTCCAGTCGGCGTCAGCCTTGCGCTCGATCTTGGCAGTGAAGTCATCTGCGTTTACGCAATTCTGGTTCAGCCAGGTCTTCAGATCCACTACTGCCACTTGGGTTTGATATGAACTGGGTTTCGCACGCTTGTAATCCAGATAATCGACCCTGGGCAGGAACTCCCGAATCGAACGACAGTAGAGCGGGAATCGAGGTTGGTCAGCGACAATCTCGAGGAAAAAGCCTTCCGGTGATGACTGCGACTGCACCGCCGGTAATGCCTGCAGCATTCCAACTTGCGACGGTAATATGTGGAAGGTTTTTGATCTTCCCAGTTTGCTAAAGCTGACGGTTGCGCGCGCATATGTCTTTGATGGAGGGTCGGACCGGCTTTCAACGGTTATCGACGAAAGGTACTCGATCTTGATGTTCGAACAATGAATAAGAAAATACTCGCCTTCGCTGTATCTATTTCCCTCCTTCGGCGACAACCTGTAGACAAGTTGTCCCTCCAGCCGCTCCAATTGACTGTCCGTAGGGAGCGAGGGAATCGATCGCTTTTTCAATTGTGCTCGAAGCTCTCGCAGCATATCTAGCTCTTTCACAAATAATTCGGCGCGCTGATACAACTGCACAGCTTGCCACATCATCTTAAGAACACGTGCATCTCCTGGACCGTAGTCGATCTGCGCTCGAGTGAGCCGCTCATCAATCTCATCTTCCCACTTCGCCGGCGCCTGCCATACTTTGCCGCTTGCCCTCCGGGTGCCGTTTTCGCCTGGCAAAGTTTTAGCATCAGTCTGATTGCCGGCAATTTGCTGAGGGTTCCGCCCACACACAGGCAATCCATAGTGCAAAAGTGACAGAAGAACGAGGAAAGCTTTGGTCACTCTAGATAGTTGTTTCGCCATGTCAGTGTCTAACCGCGCAGGGTGCCAGAGTAGAAGTAGCCGAGGTCATTCATGTGACAGTAGCTCCAACACGATGGCCGCGAACTGACAATCAACGTGAAACGCCGGGCTCGGCTTGACTGGCTCTGAATGCGCTAGCGAAATCACTTATCGAGGCAAGTATGGTGCCGATATCTTCGCGTTTCATTATGCATTCACGGCGGGGATCGGTAATCTGATCGTGTCCTGTTTTGCGCAGAACTGCGTTTATGCACCATGTCCCATACTCTTCGACGGAGTCTGCGTATTGCCGCTCTCCATCAGTGATTCCGACAGTACCGAAGATGGCGAAGAAACCCGATGGAAGTTCGTACATGCCTTCCGGCGCCTCGTCGGCATACCAGATGAAGGCGTTGCGAATCTCCGATTGCGAGTAGGGATCGATAGGACCGTTGAGACCGATTCTTACGCCTGGACTGAGAATACCTGCGTGATTGAAAACATAGAATGCCAGCGAACGCAAAAATTGTGGCGCCCAGGCAGCATCTACAGGACTTTTGACGACCAGCTCACAACCAAAGCCGGAGGCCTCTTGCGGCTCATACTGCAACCATGGACTGGCCAATCCAGCGGTCACGTACGTCCAGTACGGTCGCAACGGATCTGGACCGTACGCCAGGATAGCGAGATGCTGCTCTTCTAAGGTCGGATCCCCCGGGTTGGCAGTATCACCGACCTCAACGGCCTGTCGCTGCTCGAAGTCGGCCGGCACCTCCTCAGAAGGAGGAGCGTAGTTGGCAGGCGTGACATAACTCGGCTTGCCGAAAAGTTGTTGGTAGAGCAGGTCACGAGCTCGCCAGGCGTCAGCAAGAAGCTTTCTGCGCTTTCCTTCCATCTCCCTGTCACTGGCGACAGCCTCGATCACTTCTTGAACGCTCTTACGCGCCCTCGGAGAGCCACTCGCGTTATCGGAATCGTCACCCATAACGTTTTTTTCTTCACCGGAAATTTCCTCAGGAGGCACGTTATTGGCGTCAACAGGCGAGCCATTTCCCCCAGCACTGGGAGAATCAGGTTTGGCGCCTGAATTGTAAACCACCGGCATGTACTCGACCGACTTAGTCCGGTCTTCCTCCGGCGAACCCTTTCCGTGCCTGCTCTTTTTGCGTCTCTTGCTGGACATATCGTTGTAGTCTCATCTATCCCAAAATCAGCGCCTTCTCGGGAGGTGTCAGTGCTACGCGCCACCAATCAGGCACTCCATATGCCTTAAGTCTACCGTATGAACATCCGACCTCACATCAATTTAATGAAGTTACGTCGCGCGGACGGAGGAAGAGCTCGCGTTCGGTATTCCGGAGGAAGATGAACCACAGGTGGTGGCAGGTTTAGTCGTCGTCGCCTTCCAGTTTCAATAATGCCATGAACGCCTCTTGCGGGATGTCCACCTTACCGACACTCTTCATGCGCTTCTTACCGGCTTTCTGTTTCTCCAGCAGTTTGCGCTTACGGGAGATGTCGCCACCATAACACTTGGCAAGAACGTTTTTTCTCACAGCCGAGACATTCGTTCTGGCTATGATCTTGCCTCCGATGGCAGCCTGAATCGGCACCTCGAACATCTGTCGCGGAATAACATTCTTCAGCTTCTTGGCCAGCAGTTGTCCATATGCTTGAGCTTTCTCATGGTGCACGATAGCCGAAAGCGCATCGACAGGATCGCCGGCGATCAATAGGTCCAGCTTGACGAGACGCGACTCTCTGTAGCCTGTCACATGATAGTCCAGGCTGGCGTAGCCACGAGATCTGGATTTCAACTGATCGTAGAAGTCAGTGATGATCTCCGCCAGGGGAAGTTCGTAAATAAGCTCTTTTCGTCGCGCGTCCAGGTACTTCAAATCGAGGTATATGCCCCTTCTTCCCTGACAAAGTTCCATCAGGGAGCCGACATAATCGTTTGGCACTATGATGTTGGCAAGGACGTAAGGCTCTTCGATTGACTCACGATAGGTGGGCT
This sequence comes from uncultured Candidatus Obscuribacterales bacterium, assembly GCA_964436185.1. GTDB lineage: Bacteria > Cyanobacteriota > Vampirovibrionia > Obscuribacterales > Obscuribacteraceae > CAYTDR01. Next base: position 3,758 of record CAYTDR010000286.1, read on the forward strand.
CAGGCAAGAAAGCCGGGTTATCCACCATAACGATGGAGCCATCAGTCTTATGCACTTTGTAAATAACCGATGGGGCGGTGACGATCAGATTCAAATCGTATTCACGCTCCAGGCGCTCCTGAATGATCTCCATGTGCAGCAGACCGAGGAAGCCGACACGGAAGCCGAAACCAAGCGCTTCTGAGCTCTCCGGCTCGAAGAACAGCGCGGAATCGTTCAACTTCAACTTGTCCAGAGCGTCTCTAAGTTCAGGATACTGCTCATTATCGACGGGATAAACTCCAGCGAAAACCATCGGCTTGGCAGGTCTGTAGCCAGGCAAGGCTTCATCGGCAGGTTTCTCAGCGCTGGTGATCGTGTCGCCTACTAGAGTGGCAACGTCTTTGATTGAGGCAGCTAAATAGCCGACCTCACCAGGACCCAGGCGGTCGACTTTAACCTGTTGTGGGGTGAGGATACCCAGTTCCGTCACCTCGAAGTTCTTGTTGTTGAACATGAATCGAATCTTCTGTCCAACTGCCACCTCGCCATCCTTGACTCTGAAGTAGACGATTATTCCTCGATAGGTATCGTAATAGCTGTCAAAGACCAGCGCTCTGAGCGGTTTTCCGGTGGTATCCTTGGGCGGAGGAACGTGTTTTACGATCGCTTCCAACACATCTTCAATTCCGATGTTGTTCTTAGCACTAGCCTCTACAGCATATTCGGTCGTCCATCCCACGACCTCCTCGATCTCTTGCTTAATGCGAGGCACGTCAGCGCTGGGCAGGTCTATTTTGTTGATTACAGGAATGATTTCGAGGTTGCTCTCGACAGCCAGGTGCACGTTCGCCAGGGTTTGAGCCTCGACTCCCTGAGTGGCATCTACTACCAACAAAGCCCCTTCGCAAGCTTCCAGGCTCCTCGACACTTCATAGCCGAAGTCGACGTGCCCTGGAGTATCGATCAGGTTGAGGATGTACATCTTGCCGTCTTTGGCCTTGTAATTCATTCGGGCAGGCTGAGCTTTGATAGTAATGCCGCGCTCTCGCTCGATATCCATCGAATCGAGTACCTGCTCTTGCATTACACGCTTCTCAATAGTTCCGGTGTTCTCGAGAAGCCTGTCGGCAAGGGTCGATTTACCATGGTCGATGTGAGCGATTATTGAGAAGTTTCGGATTTGCCCTGGGTCTGTTGGCACTTCGGTGCATCCTTTTGCGGCCCAGCCAGGAATTTCCCTCTGGGGATTGATCTCCTGGCTTCACGTTTCCAGTCTGTCTAAGTCGCTTATATTAGCAATTTGCAGAGAGCTCAGGCGAGGAAATCCATCAAACGTAACGAGGATAGGCAGAACGTCCTGCCTTAGACCGTGATAAAATAAGCGTCTCGAAATCCTTGAGGACAGGACAGAGGAGCAACGTTTTCAAGTCCAGAGAACGTGAATATCGCTCTTCCAGGATCAAGGACTGGTTGCGCCCATACTTGCCTGGTTTCTCATGACACAAAAGAGCCCCCTGACCAATCCGTTCATCAAAGCCATCAATCAGCGTCCCCTTCTTGCAGATGGCGGAATCGGCACGCTGCTGTATTCTCGAGGAATCTCTACTGAAGCCAGTTTTGAGCACCTTAATCTGCTTAACAAAGATATTGTCCAACAGCTTCATGTTGACTACATCAATGCCGGCGCTGACTTGATCGAGACCAATTCATTTTCCGGTAACAGATTTAAGCTTGCCGCCTTCGGTTTGGAAAAGAACGTTTGGGAAATTAACGTCTGGGCAGCCAAAATTGCCCGCAATGCGAGAGAGATTGCCGGACAACCGACCTTCATCGCCGGCGCGGTCGGACCGACAGGAAAGCTGTTGCCACCAGTCGGTGATACAACCTTGGAACAGATGTTCGATGCCTTCAAAGAGCAAATGGAGGCATTGTTAGCTGGTGGTTGTGATCTATTTATCATCGAAACCATGCCGTCAATTGACGAGCTGGCAATCGCAGTCAAGGCAGCCCGCTCTGTATCGAACCTCCCAATAGTTGCGCAGTTGAGCTTCTCGCCTGAAGGTCACACCTTGATGGGCGTGACTCCGGAAGGAGCAGGAAGAATTTTCGAGAAACTGGAAACGGAGTTTCCTGAGGTGATCGGTATCAATTGCGGTGCTGGTCCCGGTCCTGTGTTCGATTCGCTATTGCGCCTCAAATCAGCTATAGAAAAGTATGACCAGTCGAATAAGCTAGTCGGATACTCTTGCCTGCCCAACGCCGGACAACCAAGTCTCATGGGCGGTCGTTATATGTTCATGAGCCAACCGGATTATTGCGCATCGTATGTAGAACCATACATTCGTGCCGGTGCCAGGCTGATTGGCGGTTGCTGCGGTACCACTCCCGAGCATATCGCCGCCATGAGAAAGAGCCTCGACCTCTATCTCAAATCGCGATCCAACCAGGGCTCAGCTACCCTAACAGATCTTCCGTCACAGCCCAAAGCTATCGAGGATCTGGCCAAGAAAGCGAAGATTTCGGTCAAATCAGATGATGAAGTTGAGCGTACAGCCCACAAGGACGATAAAATCTCGCTGGCAGATCGATTGGCAGCGATTAAGAACAAGAGCTCATCAGACTTTTTTGTTTCGGTCGAGCTTGACCCTCCCAAGGGAGCGGTGACTAAAAAGCTGATCAAATCCGCAGCCATGCTTGGAGAGAGTGGTGCCGATGCCATCAATGTCGGTGACAGTCCGATGGCTCGCGTGAGAATGTCCTCGCTGGCAGCCTGCCAACTTATCGGTTCACAAACCGGCATCGAGACCATCATACACTTCACCACCCGCGACCGAAACTTGATGGGTATTCAAGCCGATCTGTTAGGCTGCCAGGCACTCGGGATTCAGAACATCTTGGCTCTCACAGGCGATCCACCGGCGCTGGGTAACTACGCACACGCCACTGCAGTTTATGACGTCGATTCAATCGGACTAATAAGAATCATCTCCCAGCTCAATGAAGGCAAGGACATCGCCGGTAATACCATCGGCACACCGACAAGACTTTCAATCGGTTGCGCTCTAAACTGCACACACGAAGACAAAAAGCATGAGATTGACAGATTCAAACGCAAGCTGGAAGCCGGTGCGCACTTCGTCATGACGCAGCCTATTTATCAGGTTAACGATCTGACCGATTTCCTGGACGAATTCGGAGAGTGCCCCGCACCAATTTTGGTGGGCATCATGCCTCTCCATAGTTCGAAACATGCGGAGTATCTGCACAACGAAGTTCCTGGAATCACCATCCCGAAGAAAATTAGGCAAGCGATGGCTAAGGCAGGCGACATGGGCGCGCAAGTTGGCCTGGAACTCGCACAAGCTTTGCTCGAACAACTGAAGAGCATCTGCCAGGGCACCTATCTGGTACCATCTTTTGGTCGCTACGAAGATATGGGTATTCTGGCGCAACGATTGAAACAAAATCTCGTAGGTTCATCCAAGCGCGGCTCGGACAGCAAGAGCGCCTCACGCTAGGTTCTCCTTCGCTAACAACTGACCGAATATCTGTCAGGACACCTAACTGGTACCATCTTTTTGCCGCTAAGAAGATGTGCGTTTTCTGGCGCAGCTATTGAAACAAGATCTCGTAGGTTCTTCCAAGCGCGGCTCGGACAGCAAAGCGCCTCACGCTGAGGTTCTCCTTCGCTAACAACTGACCGAATATCTGTCAGGACACCTAACTGGTACCATCTTTTTGCCGCTAAGAAGATGTGCGTTTTCTGGCGCAGCTATTGAAACAAGATCTCGTAGGTTCTTCCAAGCGCGGCTCGGACAGCAAAGCGCCTCACGCTGAGGTTCTCCCTCACGAACCAGTCACCGAATGCGGTTTCAAGATTGGTGGCCAATTTACTTAGAAATAGACGATAAGACTGCCAAAGTTGATTCGGTCAAACGGCTCGATTTACCGGTAATATCATCGATTTGCACTATGACTGACGTAGCGGTCGAGGAGCAAATGCCGTCCTTAAAAATAGCCTGTCCGACATGGAAGGAACTTCTGCCTATTTCCAATATGGACGAGCCAACTCGCACCGTACCAGGGAAGCGCATCTCTGTCAGGTAATCCAGAGTCAGTTTAACAATGACGAAAGAGAGGTTGGTTCCAGCGATGGCTTCCTCGCCATCGAACAAAAACGCAGTTCGTCCTGACTCGAAGAGTGTGCAATAAACAGCATTGTTTATATGCCCCTGGCGATCAGTGTCTCCGTATCTGAGAGTAACCTCGGTCCAGTGTTTATAGAAGCCTTCGTTGGTATCACAGACAGTTGGTACAGATTTCGTCATTACTTGCCATCCTTCCTTATGATCTGCAATCAGCCACCCCTGGCTGACGAGGAAGAGCCTGTATGGAGACGCGGCTCCTGCTCCTTCAAACCGTTTAAAAATGACTACGGGTAGCTCAACACAGTCTCCATCACGAACTCGTCAGGCAGAGCCTCTTTTCGATACGGTTCCCGCGAAGAATCAGGATAAAATTCCTCCTGCCGCAAGTAGGCGATCAGCTCGTCGTCGAGTTCGTATAGTTCCTCGAACATCTGGTTGATTCGTTCGACAGACTCAGGACAAGGACGCGAGACCAGAGAAGACACTTCGCGAACGAACTCGAGCGACGGCTCCTTTAGCGGTAGCAGTTCCAGAGTTTCGATATCCGTTTGTGCCATAGTTCGCCCGAACTCTTGTGAAATCAGATGGTAAAACCTTCTCATCAGTCTCGAGTTCAACAGCGCACATATGAATTCCAGCGATCGAGCATTGCCAAGCAAGTCCGACCGAGGTTCGACTAAAAGAGACAACCCATGGACATTATTGAGGTGATAAAGACCTTGATAGTCCAGACCGGCAACAAGAGTATCTCCAGTCTGGCGAATCACCACTTTTGGT
>CAYTDR010000287.1:0-8609 GCA_964436185.1 uncultured Candidatus Obscuribacterales bacterium
AGTACTGGAGGTCCGTCTTGCGCAGCAATGGGCTGCTGTTGAATCTGTTGTTGAGCAGGCGGCATAGGTGCCTGATATTGAGGAACTGCGACAGGGACGTGAGCAACGCTCTCCATCGAGCGCACAGGCTGTTCCGCACAAGGAAAACCTACCTGACCCGGCATTACCGGATTCTGACCAGGCACCACTCTCGGTGGCAGACTAACCGGTCTCGCGCTTGCAATCTCTGCAGCTTCTCTATATTGTCTTGTTGTCACACGCTTCTTCTGTTGTTTAACAGCGCGTGCCGCCCTGGCAGTCAACCCGATGTGAGCATCATCGGAAACATAGTAGGGTTCGTATTCCCTGATCATGCCAGTGAGTTGCGAAGTTGGTTGATAAGCAGCCGTTGGTTGGTAAGTATCAAATTGTGGCTGTTGCTCCATCAAGGGAGCAGCCAGATCCTTCTTGCTGGGGAGTTTGCGATTGGGCATAAATGCACGCAACTTGACCCCAGGTTTAGACAAAGCCGTTCTGGTGGACACAGATCTAGGATTGGAGAGCGAAACTTTGCTGGGTCCGCGCAGCGATTCGGCTCGAGCTTCCAATCCGCGTTCTACTTTGATCTCCGATGAAGTAGACATCCCCGAGAGACTGCTCTTGAGGAAATCGGCAGCAGAAGTGTTGACCTTATCTTGGGCGTGAACTGCCTGCGGTTGCGCAGCAACCGATAGACTTGCAGCGACGTTCACACTTACGAGGACCAGGGATACTCTCATTAAACTCTCAAGCTCCGCCAAAACAACAGGTTTGAGTCAACAACGCTCTTGAGCGACTCAACCGGCACCAAACCGATAACCCGAGTGTAGAAATTCTGCGGCAAACTGTCACTGGGAAATTTACGCATGAGGCCGAGCCAGAGACAAAATACCAACAGTATTTAGTGGGGTTTTTCCCATTATGAAGTCGTCACCTTAAATTCCCGTAAACCGCAGCATGCCCACCCCGTTTCGTCTGCTCGCCGCGATCAAAGCAAACGGCAGAATCATTCCAACAGCGGTACCCGCATGCGTCGCGTGCCATCGAGCAGAGTATGGATCCGGTGACGAAGCAGTATCGTCCATGTAAGAGAATTGTTCGCCTCTGGCTTTGGATACCAGCTGACCAACAGACACGGTCGGTTTCGCGATAGCCGCATTAAAAGCCGCTTCTGCAAACGAAGAAGCACAGCTCTGCAACGAATCATCATCGTTCGTGAATCTTGAATCCTGTAGTTCAAACATCTCAGATACCGGATATACTGCATTTCCCAGCGTCAGAATAATGCCTAAATGGGGAAGAGTTGGGGACGAACAGTTTTTCCGCTGGCAACCCTTCGACGAGCGAATCGAACTTTCCTCTCAATCGATTTCGTGTGGTGCCGAACCCGTCCGACAAACTTCCACACTTGAGAACCATGATTGGTCAAGACATAGCAAAATGCCCCTTAGTTAACTCGATTTAAGAGTCTCAAAGCTCCCAATTAAGGAGCATAAAGAGCTAAATTTCTATGTGAACAAAATCCACTAGTGAGGTCATTACAGACCATGGTTTCAGTCCACTCTGTCGCCAAGATTTCAAACGTCGCTCCGTCGCATGCCAGGCGTTTGTTAGCCATCAATTTTGGTGGTATTGGCGATGAGGTCCTTTTCCTGCCAACGCTTGCCACTATCAGGCGCTTGCTGCCATCATGCTCGATCACTCTACTCTTGGAACCTCGCTCGAAAAGTGTAGAACAGGTCACCGATCTGGTAGACCGCGTTATGACCTTTGACATCAAGAAGCGACCACTGATGATTGGCGACCTGGTCGAATTGCTTGCCATGATTAAGGATGGCGGCTTCGACATTGTCGTTTCTTCCGGTGGCTCGCCGCTCGTTTCTTTGCTTCTCTTTCTTTCTGGTATCAGAACGCGCATCGGGTATGGTGCCAGCGGCATCGCCAAAGCATTGCTTACGCATCCTGTGTCGTTGAAGAAAGAACAGTATGCCGCGTCCATGTATCACGATCTGACAAAAGGGTTAGAAGCTGCCGTCGGTGTTGCTTCCGGCGAACGAATCAGCGACGCGATTGAGTTGTCCGCAGAGCCAATTTACCCTCGTGTGATTTTGCAGTCTGATTCGATTTCTCGCATGACAAACGTACTGGTCGAACGTGGATGCAATCCACGACAGAAGAGGGAAGCTAGTGACAGCGAGCGCTTGATACTTCTACATCCGGGCACAAGCAGGCTGGCGCACGAAAAGGGCATTATCAAAACCTGGCCGGCCGATCACTGGATTGAACTGATGGACATTCTTTCGCAAGACGAGTCCATGCGTGGGCTCAAACTCATTCTTGCCGGCGGACCGGATGACGCTGAGATTGTCGCGGGAATACAAAGGAAACTGGAGGGTCGAAAGAACATCATTTCCGTCTACGGTGAGACACGAAGCCTTGCAGATTTGGCAGCTCTGCTCAATTTATGCGACATGATGGTCTGCGTCGACTCCGCGCCGATGCACATATCCGTGGCATTGCAATTACCCACAGTGGCATTATTCGGACCAACCAACCCGGCGCTGCTAATTCCCGATCGCCGATTCCTCCGACCCATATGGGACAAACGAGACGGCAACAGAAGCATGTTCGACAGGTTAGGCGTTGAAATTGCCCCACAAAAAGTCGCGGAAGAAGTCAAATCGCTACTAGCTTCTCAACTGTGAGCTAAAACCGCGGGTAGCAATTGATTAGACTCTTGAATTGATTGACAAAATCGGACGGTGCATTCGGTGGATAAACCAGCCGCGCCAGCAAATGACTGTCCTTTGCTTGTGAATGAGGTCCCATGAGCAACTCGGTATACAACTGCTCGTTGGTGTACGACGGCAACGCCTTGGCACCGGAATAAACACTGGGGACGATGGTTACCTCGCCAAGAATACCGTCGAGCCTGGGCGCATCGACGAGTAGACCGTTGGACTGAAACTTCTGAATTTTGAATTGAAACTGAAGTCGATCTTCAGTCAGTTTAATTGTCGCGCGAGGATAGAAGCTCTTCACCAGCGTCTCGAGCTGCTTCATTAAAGCCTGAGCATCTTTGATCTGGGAAAATTCCTTCGAAACTTCGGCAGGTTTTTCTGCCACCACAGAAGCCTTCGTTGCAACAGGAGTGGTTGCCTCGGCTGGCTTTTGCGCATTGCCACCGCCTGAGGTTCCGGAAGCAGCATTCGCCACCACCTTCGGAGGCTCGACTTGCTTTTTCGGTTCCACTGCAAGATTCAATCCGGCTGACGCTTGCATCACTTCCATACCCTTGTTCTTCAGGCCCTTAAGCAACCCCTCGTCACCCACCAGATTGGCAGAATCAACCACGATAAAGTAGCTACCACCCTTGTTCAACAGCCCTTCGACCTGGTTGAGCATTGAGTCGGTCCGTGTGGACACCACCGTTTTCTGCAATTCGGCTAGCTCCGGATGCGCCTTAGAATATGCATTCAACGTCCTCTCCATGGCTTGCGGTTCACCTTTCCACCAGCAGTCCGTCAATCTGTCGAGCTGGTTCTCCTTGCCTCTCAGTTCCAGCAGAGCAAGTTGGAGATACTGCTCCTGCTCTTTATTCGATAAACCGTTTAGAATATTGTGTTTCTCGTCAGCCGCATCGAGCGTGACGAATTTCTTTCCTGATTGTTGAGCTCTGCGCAGGAAATGCTTATCAAGCCCGGATTCAGATCGCATCCCGAGCCGCTGAAGTTCCGTGGTCTCCAGCATTTTTGCCACCATCCACGGTTGCTTCTTCTCGAAGTATTCGCGCGGCTGACCTATCTCCGCCAGGTATGCACTTAAACGAGAGTTGGTCTCCTTGGAAAGATGCTTGGAAAGCGAATCGCCACCTGATAGGTTACCTGAGGCTGCTTTGGACGATGGCATGTCCAGAAGCACTGTGTCCGAGCTGGACAGCGCCTGATATATTTCCCTTGGCAAGGGATAGAAGTCAGGCAAAACGAGAGGGACAGTGCCGACAATGAAACATACACCCTTGTCGTTTCGCACTCTCCACATGAACTCCGAGGCACCCGTAGCGAGCTCCAGGCGAGTCGGCCATCCCTTCTGGGTTTTCAGCTTGGTCAACTCTGCCGACCGAGTTGTCAATTGCTTTTGCAACCGGGTCCAATAGGCCGGCTTGAGCAATCGTTTTTGAGAATCGAGCATTGCTTTGCGCGCATCGATCTCGGCCATTGTTCGGGTCCAGGCCTTCTCTCTTTGTCGCTCTGCCTCAGCTTCCAAAGGGGAGAGCGGTTTTGCAGGCACCGCATAAACTACAGGCTGCGCCAATCCCAGGCCAATACAACCGGCGAGAAACATGAATCTCAGTCTTCTCACTGCCAACCCCTCCCAATCCCGTTAAGGTTATTGTGGAGCGTGCAGAGACGCATTTCTCACCTGCTCCGACTTGTAATTTTTCCCAGTCTCGGCAGCATCCAATCCTTTTAAGCCCAAGCCCAGGAAGTTGTCCTCGAACTCATCTTTTATTCGACGATTGAGCTCCTCGGCTCCGCCATCACCAAGAATGGCGAACAGTCCTTCCACAACGCGTGGATCGAACTGAGTCCCGGCCTTGTTTTTCAGCTCCGCCACTGCTCGGTCGTGACCGATCGCCTCGCGGTACGGTCTATCCGTGGTCATCGCATCGTAGGCATCCGACACGAGAATAATTCTCGCACCCAGGGGGATCTCTTCCCCGACCAAACCGTCCGGATATCCCGAACCATCATAAAATTCATGGTGATGTTTGACAAACTCGCGAGCCCGTTTCAAGCCCTTCAGCTCACCAATAATCTGAGCGCTCCGCAACGGGTGTTTCGCCATAATCTCGCGTTCTTCCGGTGTCAGAGAGCTGGGCTTCCACAAGATTGACTCGGGCACGCCGATTTTGCCGATATCGTGAAGAATGCCACCAAGTTCTACATCCCTCAACTCCTCGTCGACAAGCCCGACTTGTTTGCCGATCAATACGGCAACGCGGCTGACGCGCAGTGAATGTCCTGATGTATAGTCGCATTTAGCATCGAGCGCATCGGCCAGCGCTCTGATTGTTCCCATGGAAAGCTCCTCGAGCTCGGACATGGCAAACTTAAGATCGACGAGCAACTGCTCGTTGTACTCTTTCAACTCATAACTCTCAAGCGCTCTTTTCACTGTCAGCTTGAGCTCGTCGGGATCCCACGGTTTGGGAATGTACTTGTAGACATGCCCTTCGTTGATGGCATCGATCAACGCCTGGACATCGGTGTAGCCGGTCAGGAGAATTTTAATCGCCTCAGGGCTGACACTCAAGGATTCTTCCAGCATCTCGACACCGGTCATTCCCGGCATTCTCTGGTCCGTGATAATCAAACTGACGGTTTCATTCTTCAGCAGCTCGAGCCCTTCTTTGCCGCTGGCCGCCTCCAGAACATCATAGTCCTTATTGAGAACCCGCTTCAGCAAGCGAAGGTTAGCAACCTCATCATCCACCACCAGTATCTTGTGACGCTTGGACATTTCCTCTTACCCTTATCCGCTCCCGGTTTAGTCAGGTCAATCTGAGACCTGGTAAATCGATTTTTTAATGAACCGCCCGAAATCATCGGGACTTTCGAGAATGGGAAGAATTGCTCTAAACGACGTGCCTTTGCCAAGCTCGCTTTTCAGCTCTATTCTCCCGCCATGCCTCTCCATAATCGAGTGACAGATCGACAAGCCCAAGCCCGTTCCCTGACCAACAGGTTTGGTCGTATAGAACGGATCGAAGATCTTACTCTGAATCTCATCCTTTATGCCAGGCCCATTATCGCTAACCGTAATCAACAGCTCATCTTCCTTAACCTCGACTTTGACCACGACTCGAGGTTCGGGGAGGCCTTCCAGCGCCTGTGCAGCGTTGGTAAGAAGGTTCATGAGCACTTGATTCAACTGTCCTGGATAACAAAGTATAGGGGGAACGTCAGCATAGTCTCTGCTCAACTCGACTTTGTCCCGCCCATAATACTGAGAGAGCAGCTTCAAGGTCGACTCGATACATTCCGGAATGGATGCTTCTTTCAGCTCGGCTTCGTCGAGCCGGCTGAAACTTCTAAGATTGCGGATGATGTGACGAATGCGATCGGCACCTTCATTAAGGTCGGCGATGATATTGTCCAGGTCAGTAATGAGGAAGTCATACTTGACCTCTTCCTTCAGACGTTCGATCTCCTTTGACTTATCGAGCTGGTCGAGCGACTCCACAAGCCGTTTGAGGTCGTTGACATACTCTTTCAGATAAGGCAGATTGCCGTAGACGAAGTTGATCGGATTGTTGAGCTCATGCGCGATTCCGGCGACCAGTCTACCAAGCGAAGCCATCTTCTCATGATGGATCAGTTGCGATTGCATGTGTCTGAGCTCGAGGTTTTTCGTATCGAGATTGAGATTCTTCTGCACCAGATCGTCGTTTTTCTGCGATAGTTCCTCGATCAAAGAAGCCTGTTCGATCGCCACAGCCACTTGCCCGGCAACGGACTTAACCAGCTCTAACTCGGAGGGCGACCAGAACCTGCGCGGATCGATCTCGGCGATCAAGATGACACCGCGCGAGGAGTCGCGATACATGATCGGCTGCACCACGAGCGAGCCGTATCCTTTGTCCTCCAGACGCCGCTTGATGGGCTCGAACTCAGGGATATTGGCCGGTTCGGAGAACAAGAACGTTTTCTCGATCGTGCCGTCGGGAAGAGTCCTGTAACTCGATCTGCTCTTGAGCAAGTGCTCACAAATCTGAGCATCGAAATAGCGCAGTTGGAAGGCTCCTTCACCTTCTCGTTCTGAACCTCCTTCGAGGTCCGCTTCACAAACAAAGACTTCTTCTTTCTCACGCGAAAGTCGGCAGACAATAGCGCAACGAAACACGGAAAGGGCTCTGGCAAGCTCGTCGGCGGCGGTGGAGAGAATGCGATCGAGTTCCAGCGTACTGCGCAGTGCCGAGTTGATTGAATTGATCAAGGCCTCGCGTCTGGCTTGCGCCTGAATCTCCACCACCATGCGATTGTTGTGCTCTAGCTGCTCTCTCAGCTCGTTCTCTCCTCTCTTCGCAACACCGGACATATAGCCGACAAAGCGCGCCCAAATAAATGCGACACTGGAAAGAAGAAACGATTTGACGAATATTTTGCTCCACATCTTGCCGGTGTAGAGCGAAGACAAGGAACCTTCTTCAGGCGATATAAGGTAAGGCAACGAACCCAGATTGCCGAGAACAAGCACCGCTATATAGGAGACTGATACCAATCCGGCAGTAAGATACGTTCCCTTGTTGTCGAACGTGTAGCTGGAAAGAAGGATGGGAAGCAGATAAAGAACGTAGAGGTCTGATTTCAACCCCATCGTAAAATGCACGATTGCCGAAAGAACAAACACGTCAAGCCAGATGAGAGCAGCGTTTGCGATCTTGAGATGTCTGGTGCGCTCGATCGTTCTCGTTCTTAACAGAGTTAGACCGACACAGGAATACGCGAGTACGAGAGCGATTGTACCGGAGGTAGAGTAGTAATCGAAAAGCTCATAACCGAAAAACCAGAAGATAAGGCAAAGAATCAGACCAACAAAAGCGAACGCAAGACGAAAGAAAAGCAACTGCTCCGTCTTCAGTGCAAGATCGGACTGTTTCGCCGAGTCAAGATTGGGGACAAAAGTCATGACCAACCTCGATTATCCTTGGGCGACAGAGGTAAGCATCGCACTGGAATTCGCGGGTGAAGAGTTTTGCGCATTTTCGAAGATTGATGAATCAGTAACTGACAAAGCAATCATCATATATACTGAGCGGCTCGCTTGTATACCTCTGCTGCCTCGGAAAACCTGCCCAGAGCCTTCAATGTGGCTCCCCAGGCTTCATACGTGTCGCCGTCATAGGGATCGATCTCGGAGGACTTTTGGTATTTTTCCAGTGCCATTTCGTGCATGCCGAGAAGAGCGAGCGTCTTGCCCCAGGAGAAGAAGAGCGCGGCATCACCTTCGAACAGCTCAGAAGCCATGCGGAAACATTCATCAGCCTCGACAAACCTACCCTTGGAGAGATAGATCTGACCAGCGATTACCCGCGCTGGGCCGTTGTCCGGCTTGTCGGAGATCAGCTCTTGAATCAGATGAAGAGCCTCGTTAAGTCGGTTCTGCGCCCTGAGAGCGCGAGCGAGAGCCAGTTTCGCATCGATGTCGTGCGGCAGAACATCAAGCATGCGCATGGACGCAGCCATTACATACTCGAACTGATGAGCCTCGAGAAGCCTTTCCAGAGCCTCTTTCTGCGGCAGCATACAAAGTGGATCGCGCACCACTGCCTCACGCAGTTCATAGCGAGAGCCGTCTGTCTGACCCAGCGCGTCCAGACTGCGAGAAAGGTGCAGGTGTCCAAGTCCATAGCCGTCATTGATTGAGAGACAGTGCTTGAACTTGTCGATTGCCGCCTCGTGGTTACCGGCGAGTGCGTGAGCACATCCCCATCCATCCAGGGCAAGAAAATTAGTCGGGTTTCCCTGCAGCGCTTGCTCAAAACACTGTCTAGCTTGATCGGTGCGTCCTGCGCCTAAATGGCTGTA
>CAYTDR010000288.1:0-6561 GCA_964436185.1 uncultured Candidatus Obscuribacterales bacterium
TTCGGATCGACTGGCTGCGGAGGCGGTTGCAACATTTGCTGATTGGCATTGTAGGCAGCAGGAGTTGATTGCGGCACCTGCTCTTCCAAACCGGGCATGCCTCTCCCGCCAAACTGTCCGGATTGGTCCGCATTGAGCTGGAAAGGAGTTTGCGATGGAGGTGGGTCGGCTGTAGGGGTTTGAACGCGGAAAGCATCTGCTGGAGGATCGAAGACGTCTGACTGGATTTTGTCGAACGGGTCTTCCTTCTTCTGGATATCGTCTCTGCTCAAACTCGGTGCTGAAGACGGCTTCAGCCAATCCTCCTTGTTAATGGTGCCCTGAAGCAGAGAGCCGCTGTCCTGGGCAAAAGCGAACTGGGTCGAAACGAGAGTCAGGGAGACGGCCGAAAGCAGCGTAATTCTGCTCAAAGAGAGTTTTCTTTTCATGGTGGATTGCTAAAAGGTGAAGGGGCAGTCTACGGCTAAAAAGCCATTTGGGGGCAGGTTGGAATCTGTCTAGAGTTCCTGCACCTTAAGCTTTAGCCAAGTACCAGAAAAAGTAAATTCGCGTTTTTCCCATCCTGGCAACTGCCGCGTCGGGAACCCCATGCTGGCGTTACCAAAAGGAGATCGCAAACATCATCGAGCAGCATTTATTGAGAAGGCGCTCGCTTGGCAGTCGAAAAGCGCGATAGGTGCCCGAATTGCCGACTTGTCAGTTGTACAAATAGCTAGTTCAGCCAACGCTGAGCACTCGCTCCAGAGATCTGGTGGGGTCGAACGGCCAGCTCACAAGCCGGGCGGGCGATTACCTGGCGCCTAGTAAACTCCAGGAATGAACCGCCATCGAACTTTTTCGCAGTATTCCTGGTAGTGATGCTCCCTCATCAGATGTCGTTCTTCAGTGAGGGCGCGAAGAACGTAAATGACAGTGTAGAGGACTAGAAAGAAAAATCCGACAAGCATGTTCTGCGGGGCTGCGCAGGCCAGTGGAATGAAGATCAGCCACCAACCAAGGTTCTTGCCCAAATATGCTGGATGGCGAATCCAGCGATACGGACCGCTGCACAGTATTCCACGATTAGTAAGATTAGCGAATCGCAAGCCGAATACCACAGTTGCCCAGGTGTAAATGGCGATGGAAAGGATCATCAGGAACGAGAGAATAAGCGCGAAGTAAGGGTTTGTTGTATATGCGCTTTCAGGTAAATCGAACTGAGCAATCTTTACACCTGTGTTTCCGAACAGCTCGTTGAACGGTGGATAGCAGATGAGAGCTACTGCCCATCCAACCAGGGTCGGCTCCGCCGACACGAACTGCGTATCAAGAATTCTACATGAGGTCAGGTAGCCGAGCAAAGCGAGCGACACATCGACTAATACACTGAAATCGAAGAGCGCTTCGAAAGTAAGTTTAGCCACGTGCCCAAATTCAGGCGTTCCGATGCTTACAGGAAGATGTTGGCCCATGAGCAAGCCTGTATGAAGCTCCCAGTATCCCCAGAAGGTCACATAGCTGATGACCATAAACGGGATGAAGAATCCCTTGATACCCAGAGTGCGAACAAGATTAACCAGGTGAGCCCTCTCTTCAATGCTGAAATGAAGTGGTTCTTTCTTGATTCGCAAAGCTCGACCCAGCAGACCAAAGATCGTGCGCGACAAAAGAATCAACTCGTCTTCAAGCATCTCGGTCTTGCAATGCATCTCGACCATTACGAAGTACAGAGGGCAGATAATCAGGACGACAGGAACCGCCAGGTAGTAGTAGACGGTGAAACTTCCAAACCACATCTCAGAGAGCAAGAATGGCGGGAAGAGTAACGCAAGACAGATAACGATTCCGACCATTCGGTGAAAAATTCGTGCTCTCGCAGCCCAATCAAGTTTTCGCGTGTTGGAAAAATCGAAATTGCGTCGGTGAACCTTGAAAAATGCCAGTTCAACCGTCGCCATGACAAAAAACACGATCAGCGCAATGAATATTTTGTGCAAGTCCCACAGGACCGTACCGTCGAGAGTTTTGTAGTAGTTGAGCGGGACCACTGCCGCCGCGCAGAGAACGATTGTCGCCAGCCCTATGTAGCCTGTGGCAGAACTTTGCGTAGCACCCAACTCCCAGTCCGGGTTTCTAGCGATTTCGAACTTTTCCGCCAACGTTTCGAACTCTCCCGCAAACGCTTGCTCTCGACAGCTCAAAGACAGTCACCTCACGACGAGTCATAAGGATCAGTCTACAGCAAATCGAAATCAGCATCGACCGCCGGCAGAAGAACTATAACCAAAACAACTATATGAACAGTCTCTGGCTAGCGAACAAGAGATTTCTGGAATGAAAGTCTCAGATCGCAGGTGTGATGAACGGTTGAATGGGTACAAGGAAAATGGATTTAGAACATCAAGCGTAAAATGCTGCCGCCAGAAGACATACCAAATGACCTTTCCGCACGCGAATATCGTCGCGTGGGTATTCAGTACTTTCTCATGGGTCATGATGAAAAGGCGTCGGACGCGTTTGCGCTTGGCTATATTCTTGAAACACCGCGTGCGGAAGACGCCCTGGCGAAGAAAAGGAAGGCAAGCAACGACAACGGAGCGAACACGAATAGCAACCTGTCCAAGACTGTCACGAGGTTGATACGGGAGTATTCCAAACCGGACAACGAAGCTGATCAGGCTGTGGGCGAAGTAGAAGAGCTGGTTGAGACCTTGAGGGACAGCCTGCGCGATCTAGGTCTTCAAGACGAAAAAATCGACTGCTACGTTGAGGAGCTGATGGAATCGATCAGGCTGGCGCACTCCTGCGACAATGCGCCACCACGAGTAGTGCCCACAGACTTGACACCGAGGGAGTTCTACGAGCTTGGTGTTCAATACAAGCAGCTGGGCTGGACGGAACAGGCGCGCGACGCACTGACCTACGCCATAGACGGGGAACCTGACGGTCCGTGGGGGCAACGTTCTCGACATTATTTGCAGGCTCGCCTACCACTGCATCCAGTACCACTAATGGCGGAACAAAAAAACATCTCCGGCTATAATCAACTGGCGCTCGGAGATCACGAAGGTGCCCGCGATACATTCCGCGAGCTCATATCTCAATACCCTGACTTCGAATGGCCTTACGGAAATCTGGGATACTTGCATCTGAGAGAAGGAAACCTGAAAGAAGCCAACCGCATTCTGCGCGACGCTCTTTCAATCAATCCGAACTACCTCAACGGATGGCTTCATCTGGCTCGCGTGACGGCTCTACAAGATGATTTTCGCAAAGCACGCGAATGCATCAGACGCGCGGTCGAGATCCTGCCAGACGATCGCGACGTTCAGAACATCGCCCGCTTCATCGACGAATTGGAAAACATCTAGCAAACGATCACTTCTCGCCGCGCAGCTTCAGCTGCTGCTTCCAGTACTCGAGATGATATTTGAACTTGTCAGATTTCTCCACAAGTTTATCTTCGAGCGGCTTTTGCGACTCTTTCCACTCGTCGATTTTAGCCTTGTGCACGGCAAACACCGAAGCCGACATACCGCTTTGCTGTTGTCGTTCCAGATCAGCAAGCATTGACTTGTACTTGATGTCGGTCTCTTCGCGGAATTTCTGTATCTCTCTTTGCGTCATCAGATCGGCTGAGTCGATTCGGCGCATAAATCCACGAATCTCGGCAGTTGTGTAGTTCTTCTTCGGAGGCTGCATCGGCGGCAGTTTCGGTTTGGTGGTACCACCTGTGGCGGCTTTTAGTTCCGCTTTCAACATCGCCTCTGCATCTGCTGCCGTCGGCATCGAGTACTGGTATCCAAGTTCCTTGCCTACTTTGAATTTGACATAGCTAGGTCCCAGATTGATGCGCACCGCTTTGCCGAAGAGGGTATTACGAAGACTGAGTGGACTCTTTATGTCGGTGTTTGTAGTCGGGTGGCAGATGGGCGGCAGAGCGAGAAACTCGCTCTGAATCAAATTTTCGCTGTCCAGAGTGGTTTTGAACTTGCTCATCAGCGGATAGAGATTGATGATAGCACCGCAATCAAGTATCGATAGACTGGACATTGACTTGGGTGTGCGGAACAGCTCCATCGATCGAATACTTGCATTGACAAACTTGTTGGGCATGTCGTCAAGTTTCTGGTCCTCGACTTTCCAGTCGAAATCACCATCAGTGGGATGCTGCGGAGGTTTGTTCTCCCAAAAAGGATCGAAAGGCAACCAGAAAAGTTTAATTGCCTCGTCCTTGGTGCGCTTGGGCGAGCCCATTCCGTATTTCTCACGGTCCTCGAACGGTGTCAGGACTTCGTACACCACCCCCGGACGCAGGGTCAATACCGCCTCATCGATGAGGTTCCGCAGCTCGACACTACCTTCAAGAACAGAGAATCGGGAGAACGTGGGCGTATGCTGAAACACTACCGTGGTGCCATCCAGACGTGCTTTCAAAACTGGCGACCAGATTGTCAGTTTGCCTACTGCATCCTTCTTCTGCCTGACCAGCAGCTCTCCCTTGGCGAGGTAGAGCACGCGTTGGTGCGGCTGAATCTGGATAACCGTGTCACCCCAGATTCGTACTATGATGTTGTGCCAGTTGAGTTCGCACCATGAGTCCGGACCGGTTCCTACTTGCATGAGTTCGGCCAGTGAATCGCCCTTTGCCAGAGGAACGGTGCGGCCCAAATTGCGCGAGATATTTTCGACTATCGGGCGACGAAAAACATTGCCGTGCACCTCGGTGACCGTGGCCAGCTCGCTGTCCGTCGATGTTGCACCCGTCGCCCCTTCTGCCCAGGCTAACTGGCTTTCCGAATGGACGACCAGATTCGACGCACAAACCAGCAGAAACGCCAGAGCGAAAACAGCCGCCTTCCTGGTCATCGACCCTGATTTGTGATTTAAACTGTCAAAACTCTCCATCTTGTGCTCGTTTCTACCAAATCCTATCGCCGGGGATACTCAAACTGCTTATCAATCAAATTTTGCCTTTCGAACCTGTATTTTAAACCGTCCAGCCTTTTGTTTGCAGAGCCAAGTCCCAAGTTACTAGCCTGGTGTGGTTCCTGGCTTCTCATGAGGTGATCTGTAAGCGCTTGGATGCGGTCGCAAGGGGCGGAGCAGCCACCAGGGGCGGCGCATCCCGTCGGGACCCGGTCCCGGAATCGTCTTGGACAGCCAGCGTTTATACACTTCGTGAGACTTGTTCGTGTCCACGAAAATATCCGCATACTTGTCGCCCGGCAAGGCTTTCGAGACTACCGCACGCTGCAGCCAGCAATGCATTCCGGAGACAGGGTCAGGCTGTACCGGAAAAGTGAGGTTCTGATGAACGCCGGCGTCGTTCCACCAGATATTCATCGAGTCGGGATCTTCCGATTTAAACGGCTGGACGCCTTCGTGTTGGCGCATAAGATATTTGCCGGGTTCATTCTCGGTAAAACCGACCAGTGCTGAGCACCACCTGTCGGTTCCAGCAGTTTCGGCGAGCCGCCATCGGCCCATGTGATGAGAGCACGCCACTACATTCGGTGCGATGGAGTCGGTCACCCAGGCGCGAGTAACAAAGTAACCACTTTCCGTAGCGACACGAACCAGATCACCGGTAGCCAGCTTCAACCTTGCCGCCTCCAGCGGATTAATCCACAACGGGTTGGAATGGGCTATCTCATTGAGCCACTTAGCATTCGACGAACGAGTATGAATCAATACGGGAAGACGGAACGTGGGCAATAAGCAGAGCTTGCGTTTAGGTCTGGACGGATCGTCACCAGTCTCGACACCACCGAAGGTAATAGATTCGACTGCGTTTTGAGAGACGTGACTTTCAATCGTGCATGGAATTGCATAATGTTCCCATCCCCAGCTAGCCAATGTCGGAGAGAAGAACTCCAACTTGCCTGAAGGCGTAGGGAAGCCACGCTTGGCGACACCATCGACCATTACACCGACCAGAAGCTTGCCGTCTTCATCGGATGGCTGTGGAACGGGCACGATGTTGGTCTTGCGAATCGCTTCCTTGTTCTGATAGACACGACCGCTATCATCTGTTGTCGCGCCGTCCAACTCGGCTTCGGGCAGCTCTTGATCGTGAATCAGATAGATCGAGGATTGCACTTCGAAGCACGCGTACTTCCTCATATAAGCAAGCGGCGTGAGATCTTCTTTTTTGGCGGCCTCAGGCAGACCAGGCACGCTGTTTTCGAATATCCACTGATAGTATTCATCGATGGAGACCTTTTCTCCTGGACGATATGGAGATTCGAAATGCTGCCTGATTCCCATGGAACCATCCGGATCTATACGCCAGGATAGATCGATCCAAAACTGGTTCTCCTCCCAGACTTCTCCTGGGTTGGTATCAAGAGTAGTGGCAATGCCACCAGTCTCCCTTTCTTTAGCAACCTTGAGGACAGGCTGCCTGAAACCAATCCATGTGGCCGCCTGTGTTTCGTAGCTATGAAGATCATGACGCTCCGGTCCCAGTCCCATCGGCAAAACATAGTCAGCAAACCAGGCTGTTTCGCTCCAACATGGTGTGAGTGCACAGTGAATGCCGACTTTGCTCTCGTCCTTGAGCATCTCAATCCAGGACAT
>CAYTDR010000288.1:6571-8607 GCA_964436185.1 uncultured Candidatus Obscuribacterales bacterium
TCCAAACAGGATTGTAGACTCTGGTGAAATACACATCGAGCTGATTTCGCCCCTCCTTCAGCAAATGAGGCAGCAGAAAGCTGAGCTCGAAGAAGGAGAGCGGGTATTCTTTTGGCCAGGTGATCTCATTCCAGTGCTTGGGATGAGCCGGCATGGTAAACGGCTTAGGTACGAACTTATTCCACGCGTTAGGTGAAGTCCCACCGGGAGTAGCAATAGATCCGCTCAGCACATTGAGGAAGAACAGGCACCTTGCTGTTTGCCAGCCGCCCAGATTGCCGGCGGTGGACGATCGCCAGGTGTGCGTGGCGAAGGCAGTCCCGGCTCGCGCGATCTCATCAGCCAGCGCTATGACAGTTCCTGCTGCAACACCAGAAATCTGCTCAGCGAACTCCGGCGTGTACTTGGAATACACCTCCTCGATTTTGTCGAGAAAGGCTTCGAAAGCCGCGTCGCTCTCCCCGGCGTCTTCGCCGCAATGCTTCATGAACTCCTGCCAGTTCACCCAGGTCTTGATGAACGATCGATTGATTCGTCTCGTTTTAATCAACTGGTAGGCGATGGCGAGGAGCACCTGGGGCTCTGTACCGGGATAGGTAGGGACCCAATAATCGGCATGAGAAGCTGTGTTCGAAAGCCTCGGATCGAATACCGCTACTTTGGCGCCTTTCATCTTGGCTTCAATGATGCGCTGAGCATGCGGATTGAAGTAGTGACCGGACTCCAGGTGGGCGCTGATCAACAAGATAAACTTCGCGTTTGCATAGTCCGGGCTCGGTCTGTCTATGCCCATCCAGAATGCATAGCCGGCTCGCGCACCTGAAGAACAGATGTTCGTGTGGCTGTTGTGCCCATCCACGCCCCACGCAGCCAGCACTCTCTCCGTGTATACATCCTCACCCGGACGACCGACGTGATACATGACCTGATCGTTGCGGTTCTCCTGAAGTGCTTTGCGAATTCGCCCCGCGAGCGTATCCAGCACCTCGTCCCAGGTCGTGCGTTCCCACTCGCCGCCGCCACGAGGTCCCTTTCGCTTTAACGGATAGAGAATCCTCTCCGGGTCCTGCACCTGGTTAATGGTGGCCGGTCCTTTGGCACAATTTCGGCCTCTCGAACCAGGATGCTCAGGGTTGCCTTCGAACTTGCGGATGCTGTGATCTTTCTTGTCCACGTAGGCCAACAAACCGCAAGCAGCCTCGCAGTTAAAACAGACCGTAGGAACCAGCGTATAACTTCTGCCTACTTTCTTGGGCCAGGCCTTTGGATCCCACTCTTGCCAGTCGTTCCACTTCTCTATGGGAGGGAAAAGGGCGAGCTCGCCAACTTTTCTTTTCACTGGCTCTCCGCTCTCTGCTGTGCAGGCACCCGGAGTCTCATTTTCAGCCTCATCGCGCGAGGGAAAGTCCCGCCGGATCTTGAATATTCTCAAAAGCTCAGCCAACAAGGATTTCCCCTGTCCGGCACCGTTGGCGGTATTAGTAGATGATCTCATTTCTTGACTCCACTGGCGGGAAAACTAGCTGAGCCGAACCGACTGACCAGCCATCACGAAACACTGCTCATACGCAAGAACTCCAACCAGAGCCAGCAACGCGGCGATAGGTCCGAGTGAGCTACTGGGATCAAAACAGGTAAGAATGCCTGCCGGCAACAACGTGCCGCACAGTACGTAAACCACCCAAAATTGCTGCTTGTACGGTCCCCAAACCATGAGTTTCACTGCTCGTGCCTGCGCCTTGAGAGGATGCTCCATCATAACCTCTCCAAACACAACCAGAGACAAGTGCACCATGAGCGATACCACGAGCACTACAGAGCAGACAGCCGAGATGGCGTCTGAATGATCGAAGGCCGCGCAGGCAATCATTAGCGTAGCAGCTCCGCATGTGATCGCCTGGAAAAGCAGATTGACGGGGAGCAAAGGACTTTGCCAAAGGTCTCGCCCTTTTGCTTGAGCAAACAAGAAGGCGGTATAAACGGAGGTCATGACAGCAAGCGGAAGACTGAGGTGCCACGCCCAAACAAAAGCGCTC
>CAYTDR010000289.1:0-8568 GCA_964436185.1 uncultured Candidatus Obscuribacterales bacterium
AGTTCGCTATTTCGCCATCCTAAGAGAGGAGAGAGGTCTTTCTTCAGAGACTGTCTCCACGGTTGCTGCAACAGCCCGAGAGCTCTACGCTGAGTTGGCACAAGCGCATCGATTCTCGATGGCTTACGACAGATTACAAGTAGCAGTCAACGACGAATTCGAATCCTGGGACTACGAGCTGAAGAACGCCGATACAGTAGTGTTCATTCCTCCAGTAGCCGGCGGTTGAGTGGAAGACGTTCTTTCTTTCGCCTGTCCCGACTGTTTCGTCGCCATTGAATCAAAATTGGCTGCCAACATAGATTGATCGGAGTGTCAAACTCGGTAATTTATGATGGCAAATTTATCTGGCGGTCGACCATGGCAACCGCCACTAGTCAGCAATTAGGTTTACTATATTGAGGTTTTGATACACGAGGCGCGGAGGACATGGCTGTGTCGTCGACTCTATTTGAAATTGAAAAGCAAGGCGGTCAATCATCTCAGGCATTTGAAAATCCCTGGGACATGGTCGACATCACTAAGTATCCGATCACGCTAAGAGATTCCGAGGCTTATCGTTGCCTGGTCGACCAGTGCCGGAAGCAGATGAAAGAATCCGGTTACTGCTTGCTGCAAGGATTCGTCACTGATGAAGCTCTCGCTGCCATGAACGACGAATCTCGTAAACTGGCGCCACTGGCTTTCCATAATACTCTTACGGGTAATGCCTATCTGACACCGGACGATTCGTCTCTGGAACAGAGTGATGTCAGACGCCTCAACGCAACCACCGCTCTTGGTGCCGTTGCCTACGATCAATTTCCCGCCGAGTCCCTGATAAGAAGACTCTATGAGTGGGATGGCTTAATGAGTTTCCTCGGCGAAGCGCTCGGATATGACGAGATCTTCAGATATGCCGATCCCCTGGGCGGTCTCAACCTGGCCGTCATGAAGACTGGTGACCACCTACGGTGGCACTTCGATCAAACAGACTTCGTGGTCAGCTTGCTGATTCAAGATTGCGACGCAGGAGGCAAATACGAAGTATTCCCCTGGACAAGATCGACTACGGACGAGAAGTTCGAGAGAGTCAAAGAGATCATCAAAGGCAGTCGTGAAGGGATCACCACACTCGACATAACTCCTGGTTGCCTCGTCCTCTTCATGGGTCGTCATTCACTGCACAGAGTCACGGCAGTCGAAGGCGAAACCGACAGGCTAATAGTGCTTTTCGGTTATGACACTAAGCCTGGTGTCGAAAGCAGCGATCACTTGAAGATGATTAGATACGGTCGGACGAAATAATCTCGCCATAGACTGGGTTCTGATTTTGCTTACGGGTATTCCTGAACGCAGGCTGCAAGCTAGCGTCCGAGGATTAGTCGCTGGCAGAATTGGCTCGAGCAGAAGCGTCAGGCTGGCAAACTTTGCAGTTGTATGGCGGCGGTAGTAGATCGTCAACGGACGGATTCATCGAGGGTGGGAGTTTGACAGTGGTTTCTTCGATACGAGTAGAAAAAGACAGGTTCGGTGAGCGCGAGCTGCCGGCGTCTGCACTGTATGGAATTCAAACCCTGCGCTCACTAGACAATCTCAGCTTCTCCACAAAGCGCCTGTCAGACTATCCGGAACTCGTGACCAGTCTTGCCATGGTGAAGAAGGCTTGTGCAAGAACGAACGGACGAACAGGAGAGCTCGCAACCAGTCTGTCTACTGCAATCGAAGAGGCATGTGACAGCATCGCCGGTGGTGACTTCCTCGACCAGTTTCCTGTAGACATGCTTCATGGCGGCGGAAGCATCGCATTCAACATGAATATGAACGAGGTAATCTCGAACGTTGCCAATCGGCAATTGGGCGGAGAAGTAGGCGACTATGCGCCTGTCGAGCCCAAGTCTCATGTGAACATGAGCCAGTCAACAGCGGATGTTTGTGCCACTTCATTCCGATTGGCACTAAGAGGTTTGTTCGATCGTTGTCGCGAAGAGTTGCAGAACTTGTTCGAATGTCTGACAGCAAAAGCGAATGAGCTCGAATCAGTAACTACCTTGGCTCGCACCTGTCTGCAAGACGCGATGCCAGTCTCAATGGGAGCACTCTTCGGTGGTTACGCTTCAGCCCTGGGCAGGCGCATTGCTTGTCTGGACAGTACAATCGAGCTGCTCGATTCAGTCAGTCTCGGCGGCACCGTCATAGGAACCGGCTCCGGAGCGTCCCCTCAATACCGCTTGCTCGTTGTAGATGTTTTATCCGAAGTGATCGGGCGACCACTGCGCAGTCGAGAAAACTTGTGTGACGCAGCTCAAAACATGGATGACATGGCAGACCTCTCGTCGCAGATCGAGCACGTGGGACAACTTCTGCTCAAGATCGCTAGAGATCTCCGCCTCCTGTCATCGGGGCCCAAAGCCGGTTTCGCTGAGCTTAAGTTGCCCAGAGTGCAAGAAGGCTCATCGTTTTTTCATGAGAAGAACAATCCGGTCGTACCGGAAACCATCATCAGCTGCTGCATTCAACTGTCCGGATGCAATCGCGCCGTGCAAGCCGCCGCCGAGAACGCTGAGCTTTACCTCAACGTCTTCGAGTCAGTGGCAGCAGTTAACCTGATGGACGAGCTCAGGATGCTGAAAGAAGCCGCCAGTCTTTTCCGGAGAAATTGCATTGCTGACCTGGAAGCTGACAGCGAGCGCTGCCAAACTTATGTCAAGGAATATTCATAGGCTCGAACGCCATCAAACACAGCATTAGAGCGTTCGCTACAAGTTCCTTTCAGGGTTTAGCCAACTTCGCTAGATACTGTCTTTGACAGAAAGCAGGCTGAATGCTGAATTCAATGTTAAAACCGGTTCAGTCGCACCCAAATACAAGTATCTTGCCTGAGAATATAGGAGCTGACGGAGCGCCTTCCGAAGGCGAACTCTCGTGACGAGAGCGAACCGAGCCAGCCGTACCATGTAGTGAGGTAGATATGCAAAGCATGCAGCTGAGTAGCGCCAAAAAAGAGTGGGCCATGAGTTGGCTCCAGAAGGAACGCAAATGCCTCTACGTTAACGGTCAATGGATAGATTCGACTAATCCTGGCAGACAGACGGAAACGATCGATCCGGCTACAGGAAACGTGCTCGGAAAGATACTGGAAGCAAGCAAGGAAGACGTCGACAGGGCGGTGAAGGCGGCCAGAGAGGCATTTGATAAAGGTCCCTGGCGCACCATGCCACGCCGTGAGCGTTCTCGACATATGCGACGCATCGGCGAGTTGATCAACGATCACAGGGTTGAACTAGCCACGCTTGAAGCCCTGGACAACGGCAAACTCTACAGTGAAGCATACAACGACGACCTGCCTGAGTCAGCCGAGGTGCTCGACTACTATGCAGGCTGGACCGACAAATATTATTCCGAGACCTGCCCGCAAGATGATGGTTTCATCAACTACACCGTGAGAGAACCCCTCGGTGTATGCGGACTGATCACTCCGTGGAACTTTCCCCTGCTTCTGTCTATGTGGAAACTTGCACCAGCACTGGCCATGGGCAATACCGTCGTAATCAAGCCCAGCCCATTTACGAGTCTATCTTTGATACGCCTATTCGAGCTAATTGAGGAAAAACTCGACCTGCCTCCTGGCGTGGTAAATCTAGTCACCGGCGGTAGTGACGCCGGACAGTACTTGTGCGAACACCACGGAGTCAATAAAGTATCGTTTACCGGCAGCACGGCCACCGGCAAGAAGGTCGTGGCAAGCTCCTCGGCATCCAACTTGAAGTTGGTTTCGCTGGAGCTAGGCGGCAAATCTCCCAACATCATTTTCGAAGATGTTCCCGATCTGGAATTCGCCATCGAACGGTCGTTCGGAGCCATGTTCTCTCACAAAGGCGAAAAATGCTCTGAACCGACGAGGCTCTTCGTGCACGAGAAGTTGCACGACCATTTTCTTTCAGAGTTGGTCAAACGCGCAGAAGCGATAAAGTGCGGCAATCAATTTGACTCATCAGCTCACCAGGGCGCCCAGTGCAATCAAATGCAGTTCGATAAGATCATGAGCTATATCGAGTCTGGCAAGACCGAAGGCGGAAAGGTGGTCGCTGGTGGCGATCGTGATAACACCGGCGACAATTCGAAAGGCTTCTTCATCAGACCGACTATTTTCACGGACGTAAACAATAAAATGAAGATCGCGCAAGAAGAGATCTTCGGTCCGGTACTGGTCGTGATACCGTTCAAAGATGAAGATCACGTGGTAGAGATGGCCAATGACACCATATACGGCCTGGCCGCCGGACTATGGACGAGCGACGTCTCGCGCGCGCACCGTGTCGCAAACAGACTCGATGCGGGGCAGGTATTCATCAACCGCTATGGTTGCTACGACTTTGCCAGCCCGTTCGGCGGTTTCAAACAGAGCGGATGGGGCAAGGAAATGGCGGTTCATTCACTGGACGCGTACACGAAGCTCAAATCAATCTGGCTCAAACTGTAATTGGTCCGATTCGCAAGGACATGGATAAACAAACAGTTAATACCTGGTTGTTCAAAGTGAGCTGGGGTCTTCTTCCTGACTCGATAAGCCCATCGTCCGACCGGATATGATGACGTCGGTCGCACCATATCCGGTTGTGTGAAACCAGCGGCTGTTCAGTCCTGAGTCAAAAAGTCCAATATCCGGAACCTGTAAGGATCCGGATATTGAGGGAGTCGGTCGGAAGATTATGCTTTTGCTGCTACAGTCGTCGTTTTTCTCGGCTGTATTATCTTTGACGGACGCCACTATGGATGGTTCCGCCTCTTGACATTACAAAGTGATAATCAAACCATCTATTGGCTGACTGGGATCCAATTTACAGACCTTCCAGCTTGGATAGGCTGGAAAAGGCACCATACAACGCACCAGACCACAGGTCTTAGCGGGCGTATGGATTCAGAACGGTGACATGCATCCTCTCGCTGGGGTTAAGCCAGGCCCTTGGAGACGACAGACAGTGAAGCCAGTCGAGCGGCCTGCAATTAAGAATAATGCGTTCGCTGTTGGATACATTTACTTCTACCGGCCGTCCGACCGCACCATTCATCTTAAAACAGACACTGTGGGCTCCCGGATCGACAAAATATTCTCTGGTTTCTCCAGCCGGCAGCTCTCCTTGAGGCATGCCGTCAATAACAACAAAGCAATTATCCGCGCCCACAACCGGGCGCTGAGATCGCTCGATGATGATACTTCCAATGGTGAACTCGGCAGTCATAATGGCCACCTCTCGAGTATTGATGAATAGTAAGGTTAGAGAACAAAATTCGATTCACACGGATAATGCCCAAGTCGACATTGATGGTAAACAAATGGCTGATTAGCGTAACCAATATGAAACATACAGATGGTTACAACATCCGGTAGAAAGCAGTGAAACAGGCAACCTCAGCCGATTTCCAACCAAGCGATACTGCATGAACGACGCGGATTGGGCCCTCGATGTAACTAACAGGCGAGTATTCAGCGAGCCTCGAGCCAGTATGCGCAACGATAAACTTAACGAATCAATGCAAATACTGTCCTGGTCAGAGATTCGGTTGACCTGATCTCAGGCGACAAGCTTCAATCAATCAAGCAACCGTCAATTCAGAACACATACATTTTCATACAAAACACGCTACCGCCAGATTTCAAATATTCGGAAGTATCGACTTCGTGCACCGTATAGTTCAAGTTCCTCAGTGCTTCGACTGCCTTCTCATTGCCCTTCTGAATAATCACATACCGTCCACCAAGGGCGGTGGCATTGCAAGCCATTCCGTAATTTGATTCCTGCTCGTCGCATTCAATGACGTTCTTGAAAACGGCTTTGATCATTGACAGACCGTCGTCGGCGATCGAAGCCGCATTAATGAGCACAGTTTGTTCGTCGATTGCGCAGAAGCATGTATCGAGATGATAAAAGCGCTCCGACTTGAGCGAAAGCCGGATTACAGGCACATCGAAATACTGACTGACCTGTGGATATATCTCCGGTTGAGTGCGAAAACCGCAGCCACCCCAGACAAGCGCTCGTCCCGGATGCCAGATGGCATCGCCACTCCCCTCGAATCCAATCTCTCCATCAACCGTTTCAACACGGTATCCGTATTGGGAAAACCACTGCGAAAATGCAGCAACTTCCCTTTGCCGCGAAGCATGCTTCATGCGACTAAGGAGACAGACTCTCTCATCTTTTCCGTTCAAACCGACAAAAGTCTGATTGGCGCAAAAGACCATATCCTCACAACCAGAGACTGGTTCGATCAGCTCAACCGAAGCACCTGATGCAATGAATGCGTCTCTTACTTCGTGCCATTGCGCTCTTGCAGCGGTCAAATTGACTTTGCCGATGTTGCCTTCCATGTGAGGGTTTTTCACATCAACAACATCGAACTCATCCGGCGGGCACATAAGCACTGTCTTGGGCAGTGGCATCTCGCGACACGACTGCAAGAAATCCGAGGGTATTTGCTCCGGTCGGTCAAAGACGACGTTCATTCTCTTCTCCAGCCCTTCGTTGACTAACATCCGACTGCCTCCGCCACCATTGCAGGTAGCGCTTTTGAATCGCGCTCTTTCAACTCATATGTGACGCGCACAGTAGGCTTATTGATTTTAAGCAATCGCGATAAATCGATAGGAGTTCCGATCAAAACCACATCGCATGGAGTTGCATTGATGGTTCTCTCCAGGTCGTCCATTTGCGCCTCGCCATAACCCATCGCCGGAAGGATGGCGGTGAGGTGCGTGTAGGTATCGAAGGTACTCTTTATTGAACCGACTGCGTATGGTCGGGGATCGACAATCTCTCCCGCCTCCATACGGCGAGCTACTACATGAGCAGCGCCGAACGCCATCTCTCCGTGAGTTACAGTTGGTCCGTCCTCCAACACCAGGACTCGTTTGCCCTTCACGGACTCCGATCCGGACAGCGAGATGGGAGATTCAGCCAACAGTATCTTTGCCCTTGGATTGACGGAGCGGACGTTGTTTTCAACAATCTCGACATTCTCGGCCGTCGCTGTATCGACCTTGTTGATGATTACCGCATCCGCCATGCGCACATTGGTTTCACCCGGATAGTATGCGAGCTCATGACCGGGTCTGAGAGGATCGGTGACGACGATATGCAGGTTCGGTTTGAAGAAGGGAATGTCATTGTTGCCACCATCCCACAAAATCACATCCGCTTCCGCTTCTGCTTGTTTGAGAATCTCGGCGTAGTCTATGCCGGCAAAGACGAGATTGCCTGCTTCGATGTGTGGCTCGTACTCCTCGCGCTCTTCTATCGTGCAGTCATGGAGATCGAGATCGGCTATGGAAGAGAATCGCTGACAAATTTGCTTGGTGAGATCTCCATACGGCATTGGATGTCGAACAACAGCGACTGTCTTTCCTAGAGCTTTCAGATACTCGCAAACTTTTCTTGTCGTCTGGCTCTTGCCGCAACCGGTTCGAACCGCGCAGACCGCGATCACTGGCTTCTTTGACGTCAGCATTGTTTGTCGCCAGCCCATAAGACGGAAATCTGCTCCAGCAGCGTTAACCAACGATGACTTGTGCATGACGTCCATGTGATTCAGATCTGAATAAGCGAGTGCCACCTCTGAAACATCGTGTTGTTTGATCAGATCGGTGATGCGACTCTCGGATTCGATGACAATACCATCCGGATAATCAGGTCCAGCAAGCGAAGGCGGATACTTACGTCCATCGATGTCTGGGATCTGGGCAGCCGTGAATGCGACGACAGAATAGTTCGGCTGGTGTTTCCAGAAAACATTGAAGTCATGAAAATCGCGGCCTGCCGCCCCCATGATGATTACATTCTTCTTCGCATCCATGTTGTCAATGAGTCTCCATAATCTACCAACTACATCGGTCCACTCGAACGTCGAGCAAACGAAAACTAGACCAGCACTAAGTCAATGTGCTGACCTCTTCAACAGGGGCGAAAAATACGGCGAGCAGTCACCAGCAGTGGTTGGCATTGTCTCTATCCGGCTGATTCCCATGCTCAAAGTATACCTCTCTTGCTAAGGTGCAAGCCAAGTTACATTGATCCAAACTGAGAGCTATCGAATGATGCCTCAGCATTCGACCTAGTGAATATGCCGTCGATCAGTCGACTAGCGACTTTCGCACAAGACCAGAACTCCGTCTCGTACCATCGCGTCCAGTTTTTCTGCTACGCGTCTGAGCCGACCGTCACTGACACCCGATTTCAACTCGTCCAGAGAGACCCATCGGTTCCGCGTTACCTCCGACGCATCAAGGACGAGGGAGTCCGGTCGTTCTATGGCAGACAAACAAACGTACTGCATATCGTGATGAAAATGCTCGCCCTCATTCTTTTTGTCATTGCTCGGAATTCGATGAGTATCTATATCGATCGGAATCCCACTGGATGCATGCCACGGATGGATGGTAGCGTTATCGATACCAGTCTCCTCCCTGAGCTCGCGCAGAGCGCCAACTGAAGGTTCTTCGTTTATATCCATATGACCGCCTGGCTGCAGCCACAGGCGCAAGAACTTATGATAAAATAAGGAGAACTGTTTGGTCTTTTGTATTCACGA
>CAYTDR010000290.1:0-8503 GCA_964436185.1 uncultured Candidatus Obscuribacterales bacterium
CAGATCGGCTCTTCCTTCGGCGAGTCCTTGAAGACAATCGAATTCAGTTTTTCAGAGGCAATATCCCAGGCCTCTTTTACCTCATTGGGCTTCACGATGGCGGCATAACCGATCGCCCCCACGAGAAGACAGGCAGCCACAGTTCGAGCCAGGAGTCTGAGTGCGGTTTTTTGAGGAGATTTGCGTGTTCCGGCCGCAGCGAAGGTATCGGAGAACATTACAGCCAACGTTTCGGCTTGGTTGATTTCAGTTGTTCTTAGCTTGACGATATTGTTGATAGTCGTCTTGATGTCCACGCTGTGCTTGATGGTTCGCTCCATTCTGGCTGGTGCAATCCCCTCCTGCTTTATTTCAGCTGCAAGCTCAGATTGATTAGACTTCGCCTCTTCGACTAGCCGGCGCCATTCCGCGATACCTTCCTTGAAATCTGCCGCTGAGCCTAGCTGCCAGTCCTCATCTGAAATCATAGCTTCTTCCAGAAGCTGACCAAGCTCATCGGCGCAGAATAGCTCAGGTCGATGATAGGCTAGCATGACCGGTCGCACGCCCGGCAGCGGCAGCTTCCTCAAACATTCCTCCAGCGTCTGCCCTTCAAAGGGAGCTTTACCGGTAATAATGAAATAAGCCAGGACTCCCAATCTATAGAGGTCCTCACGGAAGGAATCCGGCTCAACTCCTTCAAGACCGAAATCACAAAGCATGGAACGAATCTCGCCATCCTTCTCGCGAAACCTGATGCTTTGCGGAGCGAGATTGCCATGACTGATCCGTTTGCTATGGGCATAAGACAGTGCGTCGCAGATTTGTGTCAGAACGCTGACAATCTCCTCTTCCAGTTCGATAAAGCTCTGCGAATCAATCAGATCACTCAGCGAAACCGTCAAGTGATCGACGACAAGGAAGGGGCGGTTCGATCGCTCCACGTCGACTTCCAGTGCCAGCGGTGTTTCGATGTTCTCGTGCTCGAGCTGGAAGTTGACTCTTGCTTGCTCCTCGAATTGTTTAAACTGTCCAGCTTTATCACTTCTGGGTGTCGTCATCGCAACCAGATGACTGCTGGACTGATCTACCGCTTTGTAGACTAGAAGCCTGTCAGATTCTTGCATCAACGCAGAAACCTGATACCGTCCAAGAAGGACCTTACCGATCAATGCTAGTGGATCGGAATCTCCTGCTTTCCCTGCATAACCGCCCCTGGTCACGGACGGCTCCAGGTTACTCGGCTCCCGATCAGCTTTTTCTTGCGGTGCTCCGATCAATTGTTCCTCTACCCTTTCGTCGCCATCATGTTTTATGGAACTTCCTTATCTACCACATAGCCATCATCCAAAAGCCCCTGAAGAGCTCCCTTCGCATCAATTACCCGCCGAAACCGGATTTCGGTGGCAATACCATTCGCCTGATAGGTCTTTCTGATTCCTGAACCACTGGCGAAGCGCCTATAGAATAATCCGTTTCGCTGCACATCCCAACCGCTCGGACTATATTTGAACATAAAGTCTTCGCGCGGTCCTATTTCCGGCAAAGCTCCTTTTCCTACGTTAACAGCACGCCCCTTGGCGCCCTTCCTTTTCGCACCGTATCCGGCGATTATGGATTTCGCATCTTCAGAGCGACCAGGAGTTCGCAAACTTTTATCTAACTTCGCTTGTGATACCAGTCTGTCATCCAGAGGCTCGCCACCATGCTGTCCGCCCTTATTGGCACCCGGTCGGCGTCCGTATATGCGGATGTACAAATCATAATTTCCGGTGAGCACGGCAACGCCATTGTCGACGTTGTATGGTTCTCCAATATTCATTTTTCTGATTACAATTTCCCTCGCGGAATTGACCAGTGCATCATGACATTCGACCAAAATCTGATCGTCTGAAACCACTCCAAATGGCAGCGGCTTTATGGCCTCGAAATCATAGTAAATTACGCCATCAGGATCGAATCGATAAAGGTGTGCCGTCCCAGTGGGTATATCCTGTCTTTGGGCATCAATCTGAATCGGCCATTTCGAGCTAGCCGGTACATTCAGTGCATCAAAATTGGTGTTGAACGGAAGCGAGTGAATACCCATCACCGAGTTGACATTGACCTTCGTACCGCCCCGCTTCAGCCAATCGTACACAGCTAGCTTGCAGCAAGTTGAGGCCTTCTGCTGAGGATCTCCAGTCAGTGGCCAGCCTGCATCGTCTTCAATGTTGCTGGCTGTGTCAACCGGGTAATCTCCGGAGTTCGAGTGATAGAACTCTGAGTCGTCATCGTTGTCGGCTAAAGCAGGTCCATAGAGGTGCCGCAAAGTAAGCTCCGGAGGCGGCGGAAAAGAAGCCGGTCCGTCATCGGGGATGCCATCAGGAAAACTGACTACCAGGGCACCAGGTGCGGGAGTAGGATCGAATACACTCGCGGGTTGGGCGCAAGCCACAGCCTTGAGTCTATGTTTGCCGGATGAGCCATTCAATTCTTGAACAGCTTCCGCCCTTACGATGCAAGGCATATTGTATGGCAAATCAGGAATGGCCGGTACCCATTTTTCATAGTCCACTAGCCTGATTCCGTTACCCACGCCGGCGAAGACAAAGTTCGTGCCCTTGAATGGGATGTTGCAACCACTCTTGTAGTGGCCGCCGGCTGTATTGGAAGAATCAAGCGAAGGATCTGAAGAGGCCGGCGCTGGCGCCGGGATGTTAGTTACTACACCAGGAACTTCTCCTAGAGAGAGTTGCAAGGACTTCGCAACATAGTTCGATGACCCCGTCATGCGAATTTGATTGTCCCTATACGCGTTCTCCGCGCTCACATAAGGTGAGATAGTGTTACCGTCGCGATCCTTGCCGCTGCCTCCATCTGTGATGGCAGAAAGCAGGGTGGGCTTCAGTTTATTGTTCCAAACACTTTTGGCCCTCGCCAAATCTTGATGAGCCAGAATTTTCCACTCTGGAACATTCACATGAAGTTCATCAGCGATTATCAAATCCAATCGAGCTGTACCGATGAGCGAGTTGATACTGTGCACTTGAAGGTAAAAATTATCTGGTGCGCTCGTGTCCGCGCCGACCGGCGCAGAATCAGAAAGTCCGACGAAGCCGAACTCGTCCGTCTCCACCACGATCTTGCTCAAATCCCTCGCCGCGGCGAGCGCTGCCGCCTCAATCGCAGTCTTCTGCTCGGCGCTGCTGCCGTAGAGCCGCACATATCCCAGGGCAAAAAGAGCAATCGCCAGTGCCACGAATATCATGGCCGTGATCAGGATCAGCATGTTGCCTTGTCGAGAACGATTTTTAATCATGATTCGTCTCCTCAGCCAAGAGGCGCAGAAATCTCTTGAGTGAAAGTTAGGAACGACATGATTTCTGCTATATAGTTCTTTTTCCATTATTTCTTGGTCTTGATTTAGGACTTTACCCAGATTAAACAAAATTTATCTCCCAGAGATAGCTTCGCCTTCTCCTCTTCTCAAATCATCAGCTGATTGAACCAACTCGCTCCCCGGCGACATGTGTATGCGCAAGCATCGCTAGTAGTACCAACACAGTCTTTAATTCAGGTGGGATCTCCGATTCGAAAGAATCGACGCGTCGGAACAGGCGTGGTACGGTAATTCGTTAGTATTGCTGGTTAGCGTAATATGCGTTTCGAATGGCATATTGTCCGGATGGGACGACTGAATTGCTTGATGCCATCGACAATAGATTCTCGACAAAACAGATCAAATCGATCTGCCAAGCCGCGTTCGTAAAGCGAATTCGAACTTTATGCTCGTGCCGCTACATATGGAGTCATAAGCATCCATTCAAAAGTCTTCTCCTGGTGCTCTGCTTAATAGCATTTTCCCGTGAAGCGTTTTGTCAGGAACGATGGCTTGAGAATGTTACTGAAGCGAAAGTGGCCGCTAGCCAGAACCAATTTCGAGAGGCAGATGCCCTCTTCGAAAAAGCATTGCGTGAAGCTGAGTCATTCGGTGAAAATGATCCGAGATTGACTGCATCGCTCAGACTGTCAGCAAAGTTTTACTCCGAGCGAAAGAATTTTGAACGAGCTATCCTTCTTCTAAAACGTGAGCAGGCAATACAAAGTAAGCTTGGAGAAGACTTTCCCGGTCGGGTTAGCGGAATGATTGCTTTGGGTGAGTGCTTCATCGGCATAAAAAGCTTCGACAAAGCAGAACAGCAGTTGTTGCACGCACTGCGCCTGGCTCCCGCCGTAATGACTGATGATTGGAAAGAGCGGTCATTGAACGCTTTGTACCAATGCTACACTTTGCAGGGTGCATACCGCAAAGCATTGCCGTGCGCACGGCAGCTTGTCTCACATCTGGAAAACAAAACCGGCATCCAGCCAAGTGATCTCTATCAAGCTCATTACCTTCTAGCCTTAACTTGCTACCGCAATCAGTTATACAAAGAAGCACTCGACGTCCAGCAGCGGAACTCTCAACAATCGACTCAAACGTACGTTTGGGCCTACTCACATAACCGACTACAAGCCGAAATCTACGCGGCAATGAATCAGGGTGATCTGGCACTTATCCACTACAAACGCACCATCGACAGTATCAAAAACGTTCCGTCATACTGGGACAACGTTTACAGTACATTTGCTGAGTGGTCAGCCAATGCAAAAACGCCGTCTTCGTCGTTAGCGTTTGAGAAAGCGGCACGAGAATGGGAGGTTTACCTGAAAACAAGACCCGAAAAATCGGCAGTACTCTATCTCAAACTACTAAAACCCTTGTTAGCGAAGCACAAATCATACTAAGGTCGATGCTTTGTATGAGCGACAGAAAGAGCTTCCGCACCTCAAACTGATTCGTCCTCTTCATACTGATCTTCCTGCGGCAACGGAATCCTGAGCATAGAATACAGCAAAAAATCTTGTGGCTCGAATACGCTCAAGTAGCCACTGTGAGCTTGTGCGATTCCATGGGCGATCAGCAAGCCCAGTTGACCACCCGCTGTAAGCTGTTTTTCGACCACAGCAACTGGCTGGTTCTGAACCAAATCAAGCGTCTCCTCAGATAAACTTGCCGCCGTGGACTGCACTCTAAACACTGCAAATCCTTCTCGCGGAAAAGCTTCAAGATAGAGCGCTTCATCGTTGCAAAATCTGGTCATGGCGTCGTCCAGCATAAATGTCATGGCTGTAATCAATCTAGCTTTGTCACAATGCAATTCGCAATCGGTTATTTGGCTCTCGAGCCGAACACCAAGAAATTGGGCTTTAGACGTTACATCGCAGATCGCACGGTTGACGATTTCCGAGAAGAGATTGACCTCCCAGTCGAGCTTGAGCATTCCTGCTCTCATCTTTTCCAGATCCAGCAAACCATTGGTTATGCTTATGATGCGCTCCAACTTCATGACAGCGCTATCAATGGCGGTGGCATCCGATTCGACAAGATTTCCCAGAATACCGGACACCAGCATCTCTGCAGTTACCAACAAACAGGTGAGAGGCGTTCTGACATCATGACTAATCATACTGACCAGCTCCAATCTCGCCTTTTCGATCTGGTAGTATTCGCTCATGTCTACGATTATTGCGAGCAGCCGACGCTGATCGCGAAAGTTGAGCTCCGTGATCAGGAGCTCTGCTGGTATCGTATGGTCCCCAACATGGCAGTCGATCTTGCCCATATTGTTGAGATACTTCTGTTCCAGAGCCGATACAACTTCCTTTGCATCGCTGATTTCGCGGAGAAGGAAACTGGAAATGTGCTGCTGCGCTGGGTGGTTTCCTTCCAGGACCTGCGGTTTGCTCAATGCTGACTCCATAAGGCGCAATGCCAGCAACGACGATTCGTCCGCCAAGTCGAAAAGCTCTCGCGCCTTATTGTTAGCCGACTCTATATAGCCGAGATCGTCGAGGATCAATGATGCAATTGGCAGAGTCTCGAAGACCGTTCTAATTCTTTCTTCACTCTCTCGATAGTATTCTTCGATAGCCTTGCGACCGCTTATGTCGTGTGCGACGCAAAAAAATGCCTCCTCGTCCGATGACCAGCGCGCTGACCAGAGCATGAATACTGACGTGCCGTTTCTGTGTTTGACTGTGTTCTCAAACTCTAGTGCTCCATGCGGGTCGGCACTTTTCGAAAGGATCATCAAGGAACTGAGAGTTGATCCATCCGGTACAAGTAGCTCGTTGAGATTACGGCCAATTACCTCGTCAGAAGCGTATCCCCAGACGCTCTCTACGGAGGGACTGACAGCGCTGATCTCGAGATCTCTGTTGAGCGTGCATATGATGTCTCTGGCATTATCGACCAAAGTGCGCTCTCTCAAACGAGTTTCCTTCAGTGTCACAGACATGTCGCGGTACGCTTGATCTAGCTGTGCGATTTCATCGCTTCCGTCGAGCTTCGGAATTGTCGACTCCTCAAACTTTTCCAATCGGATTACGGTTTCACGCACTCGCCTTATGCGTTGTGAAATTGAATTGCTGAAAAATATGGACAAAATTATGCTTACTGCGACATTGCCGGCCAACCCGGCAATAATGAGATTCTTCAGTGCTTGCTTCCATTTCAGGCTACTTTCGTGCAATTTTTTTTGGTCTGCAATACCCTTGTTTTGTAGCTTTTCAAGGTCGCTGAAATAAGCGCTAGACAGCATCTCTAGTTCATAACTGATCTGCGACTCGCCAAGAAACAGCATGCCGTCGCGTCCTTGCTGAACGATATTTTCGAGCGCATCAATAATCTTTGATGCTCTGATCTGGATATCATGCAGGTGATTCAAAACCTTCTTGTCTGTGGCATCCAATCTGAGTTCTCTCAGTCTGGCGAACGTCTTGTTAATTTTCCTGCGTATACGTGCGTACTTCGCTGGTGCCTCTTGATCCGAGGGGTTGGTCGCGTGCCGGATAACAATCATTGCGGGCTCGCCTGCGCGCACGAAAAGATCAGTGCAGAGATCGTTAAGCTCTTTTGCTCGTATCTCGCTTTGTGTATCCAGGCGCTCCTGGGCAAGGAGATAAGCAAATACGATCAACAGCACGAGGTTCAATACCATAGGCACCGCGACGATTAGCAATCCTTTTTCTAAGGTTTTAAATTTCACGGATTTCGGCCAAACCTCTCACGCCGTCATGCCAGTCGAATCACCAGCACCAGAGAATAATAGCCCAGACAGCATCCTTTGCGAGTGAAAGGGGTTGCGCTTGTAGTCAGCTTCTAATACTATCTGCGGTTAGGAAGAACTTCGGCAGATGCATCGTGACGAAACTGTTGATTGTAGACGACGATCTATCGCTTTGCAACTCACTTGTAGAGCTGCTTTCCTCGGTCTCGCATAAGGTCGAAACAGCGCACAATGGAAGAGATGCGCTTGAATTCTTGCTCGCCTTCGAGTATGACGCTATAGTCCTGGACTGGGAGATGCCGGAGATTAGCCCAGGTTTTTACTACAGAAGCTATCATTCGTCGCTGTTGGGATTCCGACGCGGACATTTCTTATGATGCCATATATAGTTGCATCACGCGCTTGCGAAAGAAGGTCGATGCAAAAGATCAAACTTCATTGATTACGACAGTGCATGGAATGGGATATCGCCTTAACTCCCAGGCCTAGCCGTTTTAGTCCTGATTTTTGCGCTCGGGATCGGAGGGCAAGCTCAGCCAGAAAGTGTTTATTCCATCACCGCTGTCTACATGAATTCGTCCGCCATGTTGATCGATGATGCCCCGACAAATAGCCAGTCCAAGACCAACGCCACCTTGTATTTTTGCATCAGAGTCTTCAACCTGGACAAACTGTTCAAAGATCTTCTGCCGAAAAGATTCCGGAATACTTCTTCCATGATTGGAGACTCCGCACTGCACCCAATCGTCCGACTTGTTGCTCCGAATTGTTATGGTGCCACCTTTTGGGGAGAACTTAATGGCATTGGACAGCAAGTTTACCAATACCTGAATCATTCGTGACTCATCACAAACTATCTGCAGCTCTCCCATCCGACAATCAAATGAAAGAGCGTTCTTCTCCGCGAGCGCCTGAACTGCCGCTACTGAGCGCTCCGCCAATGTCTCGAGGGAGTGTATTCCCAAGTTTAGCGACAGCTTTCCAGTACGAAATTTTTGCGCATCCAGCAGCACTCCCATCAAGGATTCGAGGCGATAGGTTTCGCGTTCTGCCTGTATCACGAGCTTTTCGCCTTTAGAATTCAATTCGGAGATTTCTCCATCTCTCAGTCCGGTAAGGACCAGGCGGAGATCTGATACCGGTTCTTTTAAATTGTTACCTACCAGATGGACGAATTGTTGTTTAAGAAGCTCAAGTCTGTGGCGTTCACTAATGTCCAGTACCGTTACTGAATAGTGTCGGTTGTTCGAAAAGGTAACCTCACTTGCGAGCAGCTCCACTGGAAATTCGCTGCCGTCTCTTTTGACTGCTGTAAGTTCGACACTCTTTTGGGTAGCAACTTCACTGGATAAATTCGACAAATCGAGTTCGCTCGCAGATGGAAACAGCTCGACAAGATGCTTCTGCAACACTTCGGCGTAGTCATAACC
>CAYTDR010000291.1:0-8499 GCA_964436185.1 uncultured Candidatus Obscuribacterales bacterium
AATGTTCGTGTACTTGTTCATTGTCCTTTTACCTTTCGGCTTGTTACCTGAGTTTGCAAAGTTGAATTCCGACCTCACCTGGATGGTGATTCCGCTCTCGGCGCTAATCGCCTGGATTTTTACTTCGATGGAACAAGCTGGCGACACCAGTGAGAATCCATTTGAGTACGGCATTAATGACGTTCCGATGACAGCCATATGTCGGCAGATTGAAATCGACTTGCTCGAAATGCTGGGCGAACAAGGGCTACCAACACCTCTCGCGGATAAGGAATACGTTTTGATGTGATTTATATTTGAAAGCAAGAAGGGCAGGAGCGTTAGCCCCGCCCCGCGTTTAACTATTGAAACGATTAGCTTTTGACAGCTGACAGTTTAGCCTTCTTGCTAACGGATGCCTCGGATGGCTCACTTTGAGTCTCTTCAATAGAGGAAGGCTTCAGGCCACAGAGGTGGAAGCTCCTCAGCTTGATGATCGGTTTCGTGATTTCCATCTTAACGCCGTTCACCTCCTTGTTGAAGGTAGATAGCGCAAGCCGTAGGAAGAACATTGTACCGCTCAACTCTGAGCTATCTGCTCTGGTGCGAACCGCTTTCAAATTCTCAGCGACTTTGTACCCGGACTGCGAACGTTCAATTGTGCCCCAGGCCGATATGCATCGCCACAATCGGTGGATGTTGAGGGCTTTCCGCTGATACGTGTAATAGTCAGCCAATTTACTAAAGCCGAGCGCCCCCATTTGGGGGCGCTCTTGCACAACAGCGTCACTCTTTTTTGATGGTGATCTTTTTGACGTTCTGCTTCGCCTCAACCGTTTTCGGCAGCACGACATTCAGAACACCTTTTTTGAATGTGGCTTCCGCCATATCCTTGTCAATTGAACAAGGTAATGGAATGCGTCTATGGAATGAGCCGTAGCTGCGTTCCATGCGGTAATAGCCACGCGTGTTCTCTTCTTTCTCCTCGCGTTTCTCTCCCGAGATGGTGAGGGCATCGTCAGTGATCGAGACATCTAGGTCTTTATCCTCGATGCCAGGCAGCTCCACCGAAACGCGCAAATCGTTTGCGCTTTCTTTTACTTCCACTTTCGGCTGAAACAATCCGTCTGACATCGCCGAAAACGGGCTCATCAAGCTAGTATCGAATGAGCGGAAGAAATTATCGAACATACGATTCATGTCATGATGGAGCGAGAGATAAGGACTGTACTCATGTGAAGATGAGTTGTCCTCCTTTCTTATAGGAAGATTTTTCTTGCCCCAGTTCCAAGGTATAAGATTACCCATATTCAGCCTCCTTATACAAAACTGTGTTGCAAATTATTCGGCTTGCACGGTGATTTTCCTGGGCATGGCGCGCTTGCTCTTGGGAAGAATCAGCTTGAGTAGACCGTTTTTCACCGAGGCCTGAATCCCGTCTCTGTCAATTTCATTTGATAGAGCAAATTTGCGGCTGTAGCCCCCCATGCCGTATTCGGCATAAGTAAGGCTGTAGCCGGGAAACTCAGGCGCATCGACATGTCCGTAGATAGTCAGGATGTTTTGATCCAGTGTAATGTCCACCCCATCCTGCTTGACGCCAGGCATGTCAGCAAACAAAATCAGTTGCTCTTGAGTCTCACAGATGTCTGTTGCTGGAGTGTACAGTTTCTGCGTCCGCGTTTGCTCCGCATTGTTCCGGTTCATTACTTCCTGCTTGTCCATTTCCATAAGTTCGTTAGGCATAACAAAACCTCCTTCCAATAAATCAAGACTCAGATACCACGCTTATTCGCCGTGGTTTTTCTGCTTCAGCACGCGGCAGCGTGATTTGCAAAACACCATTTGCGAATTTCGCCTCTACCTTGTCTCCTTCGACGCCAAAAGGAAGCTGAAGCGAACGCGTGAATCCGCCATAGCCGCGCTCCTGCCTATGCCGGGACTCTCCTTCTTTGAGTTCTTCCGGTTTGCGAGAGCCCCTGAGAGTCAAAGTGTCATGCACCAGAGAAATATCTACATCCTCAGGCGCAATGCCTGGCACCTCGGCGCGAACGATGGCGCCGTGTTCAGAAGTCCATACATTTACTAGTGGGAATTCTGTTGCATGGTTTGGCGCACTAGCGGAAAGAACGCGATTGAGTGAATCTTGTAGCCGCTGCATTTCCCGCATTGAGCTAAATAAATCGTTGCCAGCTAGTTTCTGAAACAACATATCCTACGCCTCCTTCTGAGATTACGTCGGATTGCAGACTCAGGTCTTATAGTATTTGGTTGTACCTGACCCGCACCGAATCTAGGGTCCACTGATTTGGAGCCATTCCAAGGGATGAAATAATGGATGGCTTACACCTGTAATTTTTACTCTAGGGAACGAAGCACCCCGCGAGTTTGCAGGATTTTTTAAACATTTTCGAAGCGCTGATTTTGCAAGCATTTTCGAACATGGCACCTAAGAGGTGTTCGAAAACGCTATCTGAGTCAGCATTTACAGGCTTCGAAAAAGCACGGCAAAACCCTTGACGATGTCAAAAAGTTTTTGTATAAAAATAAATTGGAAGGTTCGAATTGCCTTCGTTTGATAGCCCAAATTCTTTCACTATGGGGGGTTTGCGCAGTTTCACGAATAATAAATTTGAATAGTTCCAAAGCATGATCACACCGGCCTGCCAGGCTGGAATACAGCTAAAAATGGCAGCCTCAGAAGCTCTGAGGCTGCCGAGCTGAACAACTATGCCAAGAGATTATCGGTTATTTCAACCGAATCTCTCGATGGCTATTTTACTTCAATCGGCTTTATAGCCGGCTCTAGATAAATAGGCTGACGGAGGTTCCGCCTTATGTTCAACTCAAGATTTTATGGGGATGTACTCGATCATTACGTGAAAGCTGGCAGCCAAAGCTGTTCGGCAGACATGCTAGAAGCTATGGCTCACAGCGAAGTTGCTCGGATTCGGCTGAGAGTGGCAGAGAACCCGAAGACATCAATTGAAATTCTGGAGATTCTTTCGACAGATAGATGTGCCGATGTGCGCATCGCGGTCGGCACCAACCCTTCGACACCAGGCTTTGTAAGCTTCAGGCTCGCCGTTGATGAGGACCCTGATGTAAGGCTCGGACTGGCTGACGACCTAAATACGCCAATCGAGCTGCTAGAAAAACTAGCAGAAGACGAAAACCCATACGTGGCCTGTCGAGCGAGAGAGACGATAAATATAACGCGTTCTCAAAGAAAGCCAAGAAGCATCGGA
This sequence comes from uncultured Candidatus Obscuribacterales bacterium, assembly GCA_964436185.1. Taxonomy (GTDB): domain Bacteria; phylum Cyanobacteriota; class Vampirovibrionia; order Obscuribacterales; family Obscuribacteraceae; genus CAYTDR01. The sequence goes on from CAYTDR010000291.1 coordinate 3,228, forward strand.
CATTTGCTTCTTAGATTGTCCGGAAAAGGCGTGGAGATGCCAAAGTTAAGGTACGCATAGCTATAAGGGATGAGCGAACCATGGCGTTGGGTTCGACATGAGGTATCTCGGCCAGCTCTTCAATCGCTTCAAACGGCTCCGCGTGGCAAGTCCGCCTCAGTAAGAGTTAGAACATGGTGCGTTCTCGAAGATTGAGGATTATGACACTGTATATGGTACATACTTTGCCGAGCGAGGCCATTAGTTCGCAGCTACGGCATAAACAATTATGATTGGATATGTAAGTACGATGAGGAGAAATGATACCGACAAGCCCATAGGTACTTCTTCGACTTTCCTTGCCTTAAGTCTCGGGAAACAATAAATCAGCAAGAACAACGACTTGTATATCACTTGAAGCATCAAAACGGGAAGGAAGAGTTTCGGCCAAAAGAAGCCAGCTAACGATAGGAGCAGAATGGCGGACCACAGAGATACGACCAGCATGCGCAGTCCTTCCGAATTTTTTATGGTGCCCTGAAAAGCTCGAATAGAAGATGAGTCTACGTCACAGTACATCGAAACCAGAACAGGTGCCAAAATCAAAACATTCAGGGCGTATGCTACTTTCACGCATAACATATCCATATCGAGAATCTCCCTTTACAGCTCACTGAAAATTCTGCCGTGTTCACCCGAAGTTCACACTGAAGAAAGATAATTGAGAGTTGGCTCAAAAGTAGTGAGTTGACTCCATTTCAGAAGTCCACTCTGGATTCTAAAAGTAAAGCAGCTGCAGTAACTTTAATCAATCATCAGTGCTTGCACAAGGCGGAAGGGGTGAATTAAATGCAGGTTCCAGATGCCTGGTATGTCGTAGCTTCGAGCAATGAAATTGGAAAGAAGCCTTTTCCTGTCTTCCTCTTCTCAAAGAAGTTCGTTTTGTGGCGTGATTCACCCGGCGCACTTCACATGCAGCTCGATGTTTGCCCTCATCGATCTGCAAGTTTAAGTTTAGGGGAAGTAGTTGAGAACTGTATCAGATGCCCGTTTCATGGCTTTACTTTTGACGCGACTGGGTCGTGTTCGTTTGTTCCAGAAACAGGAAGACCTGCTCCAAATCTGAAATTAGAAACTCACGAAGTGATAGAGCGCAATGGGTTTGTCTGGCTAAAAAGAGGCGATAACTTACCGGAGGCGCCTCCGTGGTTTGAAGAACTCCACGACGATCTATCTTCGTATCAGTCCGTCCATGAGTGGCCGACTCATATCTCCAGGTGCGTCGAGAACCAACTTGATTATGCACATTTGCCTTTTGTGCATCGAAAGACAATCGGCCGCGGGCTTGATGTCAGTGGTGCAAGACGCATTGATTGCAATGACCGTCGAATAAACATGTACGTCGACCAGGAGAAGAGTGAAACTCCCACTATTCAATTCATCTTTCCTAATCTCTGGTTGCTGACAATTCGAGCACGAGACTTCTTTCAGTTCATTGCGTTTGTTCCGGCTGCGCCTGAGCGCACCCGCTTATACCTTCGAGCCTACCAGGGTATTTTCACCTTCCCTCTGTTAGCTCCCTTGCTCAGTCCGATATTCAACTGGTCCAATGCGATCATTCTGAATGAAGATCGCAGAGTTGTTCTTTCTCAGCGACCGTCGGATACAAGCGAAGCGGCAAATGAGAACCTGTTTCCGAGTGACAGAGCCATCTATCATTTTCGTCGACTCTGGCTGGAAAGCAATGCAAACAATTAATCGTTAGTGAAAGCGCCATCCTCATTTTGTAGAGCAGGTCAATCAAAATACTAATGACGAGTTCGATGTCTGCTGTCAACGGAAACTCCAAGCTCTTCACAATTGTTTGATTTCAACTTCTCGTTCAACATTCCTGAAGGGAGCTGTTTGTCTGTTTGCCACCGCCTGGGGTACCATGGCTCTTTGCCCTGTATACCAGTATTTGAAAGATTCTGGTATAGAAACCGAAGGCAGTCTCTTGACCAGTGTTGAGATCGGCGACAAATCTTCTGTTCCACCGGGTACCGGTAGGCTGTTTAAGTTCGGCAGCATTCCTGGAATAATCACCTGCACCAAAGATGGTGAATATCACGCATTCAGCGCAATCTGCACACACCTCGGTTGCACTGTGCAATTTCGAGATGACAAACAAGAGATTTGGTGCGCCTGTCACGGTGACTGTTACGACGCTGCTACAGTCGTAGGCGGGCACCTCAGTCTTTACAATGAGACTATCAGAAATGTTGTACCTCTGGTGAATGCGGTCAAGATAGACTTTTGAAACAATTGCTGGCTAATATCGCAAGCATGGCGGTGGAGAGGTGCAGGCGATGGAACCACAGGTAAGCTCATGCAAGCAGTCAGGATTTCTCGATTTTTCTGATATAGATCATCTGTACTGTTCATCTAGCAACAAGAGTCTGCCACCAGAAATGGCACCTAGAGCCGATTCAATCTCCTCTGTAACCACGAGTGCCTCTAAATTCGCGGTCGTCAAATTGTTTGGTTTCAGTGCTTTGATGGACGCAGCGCGCACTTTACTTGGCGACAGTTGACCCAGAAGTCGATGGAAACACGCATGGTTTCAATTCAGGAGGCCTGACCTGGCTGGATTGATGTGGTCGTTCCGCCGGATTGAGATTGGACCTAAGTTGGCATGTGCAAAGGTGGTGGCAAATGATACAAGCAGACTTTGATCTAGATTTCTATCCGGTACCTCCTGATGATAACGAGCTGGCAAACAAACTGTGGGAAGAAATTGCCGGGACGGCAAGAACGACATCTGAAGAACCTCAAACGACAGAGGTTGTAGCTGAAGCTGCGGCCTCAATCCCGGCAGGACCATTGAATTTTCAGTTGATAAAAAGCAGTGGTGCTGAAAAGCTGTTCAAGATTTTTCTACCTTCCTCAAGCGATGAAAATGTCGTCAGCGACGTCACCGTTGGCCATCTGAGTCAGACCGTGGAGTACAGGACCGACAGTCTGTTCGAGACCAACTTACTCCAGGTAAAGCTGGGCGACTCGTATCAAGAAGCCGCACGGGGAACTCGGCTTTTCCGACCCGAGGATAATACCTCCGTGATCAGTCTCGATGCGTATGGAATGAGCTTCAAGGCATCCGCAGTTGGCCCGGATGTGCGTGCGTTGTCGGCAAAAACGCCGGCAGGGGAACTCACGTTTACCTTCGTAGATGATGATCCAGAAGGAATATTCATCAACGGTCGACTCTGCCCAATAGCCTTGTGGGATCAGCTGGCGCAAATCGGTCGCGCCGCCAGGCAGGAGGTTGAGTCTGCCTACAATTTCCTCGGCGGCACAAGCCCGCTGCCTGCTGGTTTTGACGGTCTCAGTCCGGGCAGCGTCAACATGAAAGAGGTCCCTGCAGATACTGAACAGTTTGTGCATGAAATTGGGGACGACGCTGAGGGCGACAGGATAGATACAAAAGAGGAATTCGCCGAACGCTTGTTCGATGGTTTCGGCGGGGTTCTGGCAGGGGCGGTTGATCTTCCTGACGAGAGAGTCCAAAACTATAGAGCCGAAGACTCGCATAATCGCGTGGCAGCGATGATGAAAGAGTGCCTGAATTTCGCCAATCCGCAGGCACTTATTGACCTTCGGCTGGAAGCGGGTCGGCCGCATTGGCCGGGAGTTTCTTCCATTGCTCCTACTGCGTTCCACAGGCTATCAGTCGTCAATGCCGTCAAATCGTATGAAGACGCGCTGGGCGCCGGTGACGAGCAAAAACAGCGACTGGCTCTGACGGAGATCGCCCGTCTTCGTCACTCGCGGTTGGGTAGTCCAGAGGAGTTCAGGCAGGTCCATGATGCCATTGATGCCTATCTCGTGCGACACATGGAGGGCGGCTTAAAGCATCTCTCTCCTGCGACCATGCGTGAGCACGATCGAAAAGCCAGAGAGGGACTTGCTTCCAGCTATAGAACTGCCGCCAATGCCCTGGCCGATTTCTTCACCACGGATCAACACATGCAACGCGTGCATGCCTGCGAGCGCTTTCAACAGGCAGCTGCGAAGAATCCTGCTTCCACGCTGCTCGAGTTTGGTGCTAGAACTGGAGACTATTTGAACGTCCTCAACCTGACGGAAGTACTCAGTGCAAAACCGAATTCTAAGGTGCTGACCCAGAGTCTACTTCAGCTAGAGAAAGTCTCGCCTGAAATCGCTGAGGAATTTCTTCAGGCAGTTCTGAAAGGTCTTCAGGGTGACTCCAAAACGATGCACACGATTGCTGGAAGGGAGCAACTGACCGCGCAGGAACTGATAAAGCTTCTTGAATCTGCCGAGCCCGGCATCGACATTATTCTTCCGCACCTGCAGAAAGCAACTACCGTTAAAATGTTTCAGAACGCTCTTAGCGAGTTTCGTGGACTCCAGAAGTCGCAGTTCAGTCCGGCTGACCTTCTTCGTGTTGGTCTCAAGGGCGCTTCGCCTGATGCGGAAGCATTCAAGGATAGGCTGCAAACGACCAAGGACGAGATTGAAAAGTCGAATAAAGAGTTCCAGTCGCTGGAGCGCGCATTCCTTCGTCGCAATGCCACAGCTGATGAAAGACGGCAAGCTTTGTCCGAACTCTCCGATCGATTGAGGGACAGCTTACCTCTAATCGGTGACAGCATGGCAATGGGCAACACCGATAGGCTCATTGCACTGGATCTGGTGCTAAAACTTCGCGAGGCGAAAAGCCCTGAAGAGACTGCCGACTGTTTGCAGTCCGTCAAGCGAATGTCGGACTCCGGCAACCCACATGCTCATAAAATCTTGGGTCAGCTCTTTCCTGACTCTCAGCAGACCTTTGAGACAACACTAAAAACCCTTCTTTCCCAAGGTCCGGAGGCGGCGAAGACGCTCTCGGAACTACGAGGTAAGACCTCTTTTGTGGATGAAGAGCTCGATCGGCTGCGGATTGAAAACCTTACGCGGGATTTCAATAGCCAGGAGGCCCCAAAGGATGCAGCGCTAGATGAACTCGAACGCGCAATCAAGGAGGAGACGAAGAGCGGTAGTAGATTCGTCGGAGAGTGGGCAGAATGGATTCCGGCCGCGCGTATCGCAGGCAAGCTCTCCAGGAGCATCACGGACCAGAAGCAGAGCTTAAGACTGGTGGAGGAGCTCAGCGAACTCGCCAGGTCTGGCAACAAACAAGCTGAAAAAATGCTGGTAGGTGTGCTCCTCACCAACGTTGAGCCAGCGGATTGCGAAATCTGGAAGGACAAAGCAAGAAGAGAGGATGGTCCCCCGACTCTGATACCGCATC
>CAYTDR010000292.1:0-8474 GCA_964436185.1 uncultured Candidatus Obscuribacterales bacterium
CGGCGTTCTCGGTGTCGTTTCAGACTCACTTGGATTATCATCCAGCAGTCAAAATGTGCTGGCGGGAACCCACATAAATATCATTTCCGGATATATGATTAATGGTCTGACGCTAGCCACCATTCTGGAACAGCGCGGCGGATTGCGACCGGGCAACGCCGAACCAAATGTCTTAGGCGCTGCGTTCGGAAAGAGTTCCCAGCAAATCAATTTGTCTCCAATTATGATCCGATATCTCAATGCCATGCCACCGGTTTCATCGGCGAATCTGTCCAGAAGAGAAGGGTTGATCAAGTATTGGAAAGAGTCGAAAGTCTTGAACGTCAATATAAAACGAGACTCGGTAGTTCAAAAGCTCTCTGCTTCAGGAAAAGCGCACCACTGGTGGTCTGAAACCATCAATTTGATCAACAATCGGATAACCATGCTTTCTGATTTACGTGCTGTGATGCGAAGCAGCAGTAAAGGCTTTGATGAGCTGCTCAAGGCTGTCGACTGAGATCTTTTGTTTTTTGCATTTAACGTGAGGAGTGAAAGAATGAATCGATGTCATCGTGTATTGGCTGGGTTCGGCGCCATCGTTCTAACATTCTTTGGTTACGGATATGCGAGCGGAAGCGATCACACACAGCCGGCGTCCAGCGGCATGCCGCGCGGCAAGTTCACGAGTTATCCCGTTCCGTATGCGTCCCCTTACGGCATCGTCTACGACAACGCAGGGGCCCTGAAAGGAATTTGGTTCACTAACGCGACCCTCGACGCAACGTCTGGCGCCGTAGAGTTTTCGTACCAGACCGGAAAAACCAAGTTGCACGCTACTCCTACTGCCGCCGCGATGCCTGGATCGATCAATTTCGTTCCGGGTGGCGACAACTCACTATGGTTCACGGAGACGAGCACAAATAAGATTGCACGAATCGACCCGTCGCGAAAGATCACCGAATACGCGATCCCGACTGCAGACAGTAAGCCTCTCGATATCCAACACGGGCCGGATGGTGCGATGTGGTTCACGGAATCAGGGGTGGGGAAGATCGGGCGAATCGATTCGACCGGTAAGATTAAGGAGTTCCAGGTCGGAGCAGCGAACGACAAACCGACAGCTCTTATCACGCAAGAGGGAGCTATGTGGTTTACCGAAGTCGGAAGCGGCCGCATCGGACGTTTGACGACCTCCGGGGTCGTCAGCCACTTCCCTACCGGCTCCGGGCAGCTCACCGGCGATATGACCAACACCAGCGACGGCTCGCTGTGGGCCCCGAAGAAAACTTCGGTCGTGCGATTGAAAGCCGATGGCACCCTAACCGAATTCCCTCTGCCGGGCGTTGTCAACACAGGTCAAATTTTCGGACACAACGACGGCGCCTTGATAGGAGCTATCAAAGCGGACGGACAAGGAGCGATTCTCTCCATCAGCGCCAAGGGCAATGTGCATGCATACAACCTTCCACGTAAGCATTTGCTTCCGATAGAAATGGCCGTCGATCCCGAGGGCGGCTTCTTTGTGACGGTAAGAAGTTACCCGTCCGGACGCCTCGTTTCTATGATCTGGAGGTTGCAATGAGCTTGCCTGCGATACTGCTTCAGCCTGCGTTCGGAAATAGCACTGAAAGCCTGGCAGCTTCCAGTGCCAACGCAGTGCAAGCGCAGGTCAGCGCAATGACTGAATGAGCATCCAAACTCCAAGCGCAAGTACGACGGCAGAGACAACACGTTTGAAGATGCGCTCATCGATACTGTGCAAAAGGCGCATACCGACTAGCGTACCGACGACTACACCGATAGAAGCCGCCAAAACGAGCGGCCAGATGCGGACAATATTATCCATTTGGGAGAAGAAGTACACAGGCATTCTTGCGCTATCGACTAACAATCCGATAGCGGTGGCAGTGGCGACAAAGGCGCTCTTTTTGAGCTCAAATCCAAGCAGAGCGGCACTTCTGATACCTCCTTGGTTCCCCACCAGTCCACCCAGACCGCCAGAGATTGCACCGGCCATCCATGCGGATGCTCCATGAAATCGAAGTTTTTCGTTCAACCCTGTGAGACCTACTGTCCCAGCGAAGATCAAAATGACAGCAAAAACAAAAGTTAGGGGTGGTGCTTGAATCCAGCTATAAATCGCAGCACCGACAAGTCCGCCGAAGGCGCTTGTAATTCCGAAGTCAAGTAAGACCTTTCGATCAATATCTTGTCTGAGATTCCAGCAGCGAATCGCGCTGCCGATAAAGTGTGGTATCGAAACAGCTGCAACAGCAAGCTTTGTATCGACTTGCAGACTCATAACCGGCGTCACGATGCTACCGATTCCAAACCCGGCAACCGATGCAACAGCTCCGGCCATTGCGGCTACAATTCCAACTATCCATGTGAAAGGATCAGGCATCACGGTGTAAATTGACTCATACTAGTTTCATCTCCGCAAGAGTTCTCTTCAAGACAGATGATGCCAAAGAGACAAAAATCGCAGCGATGACGACACCAACAATTCGCAATGCAGCTATGGATTCTTCCAAAGCTTGGCATTCCCACTTGAATGTCGCGCAGCTGCTCGGTCGAGAAGAAGAAGACAAATTCTGTGCTCCAGAAGAAACAAGGCCAGGCGGCGCATGGCTGTTTGGATCGAACGAGGCAGTTATAGATGGTGGTTACGAAGAACAACCTGAGACAGTTGATATACCGAAAAATCATTCAGCTGCCGGATGCATTCCGAGACCGCCCTGACAAAGATCTTGAGTCGACGAGAGTGTTTATCGTCTTTCCAATTGAATGCGCCGCCAGACTCTATCGATTTCTCGCTGCAATTCCGGGGAAACTTTTTTGCGTTGCTCATCCAGATATTCTTTGGCCATGCTGCCCATGATTAGCAGGTCCTGCTCTGCCATGCGCTGCACAATCGGATCTGGATCAAGCAACTTTGTCGATTGGCAAATCGGTCGCATCCCTGCCTGTAGATTTACAGCCTGATGCGCCGATTGTATGCGCCCTTGCGCATCAAATACAAGTTCTGCGCTGATCTCTCCAGAGTTGCCCCCAACTGGCTTTGCGATTGCTTTACCTGTTGCAACAATGGTTGTCCCAATCGGCTCGACTTTGATTTCGGACTCCGGTATCGAGAATTGATACATGCCATCTTGCGCGAGCTCTTCACCAAAAACAAGCCAGGCGATGACAGCTTCTTTCGCTGCTTGCGCGTCTTTTACTCGGCGCAGGCGTTCGCGAAACAGTTTTTCCAGCTGTGCATCATTCGTAACTAGCTCAAGCTTTGCTGATTTGTCAACAGCAAAAATGTTGTTGTTCTGAAGCGGAGAAGGCACATCAAAACCGATTGGCCATTGGGGAAACCTCAAAGAATAAAAGATGGTATCTGGTAACGCTGACGTCAGCGCGCTGCTCTCAATGAACTGGAAGCGCGCCATTCGTAAAATTGGCGGTCCCGACTTGTTGGCAATGTTGTCGACGTAGTGTGCAATTGCCTTTCGTGGAAAAAATCCTGCTGGCAGCTCGATGCGATTGATCGCCGCTAGCTCGGACTGAGCAGGGGAGCCGGTATCGAGCTGGTTTTTGACCTTCGGCGTTCCGCCTGGTTTGCTCCTCTGAGGATAGACCACTCCGGAGCCGGAGCTGGAGCTGGAGCTGGCGGAACCCACTCCTGAAGGCTCAATCGTTCCACTTTCAACGGGTGATTGTTCGTTGACTCCGGCAGGTTGTGCGGAGCAGGGTCCGCTGAGACAAAGGCACCCGATGACTGCGGCCAGCACCCTGACGATGACGTTAGCAGAACTGAGATGCATTAAGACATTCCTTTCCAGTACCTATACCGGCCAAACAAGTATACCAGTCTCTATAAACACATAGAAAAGGCATCACCTACGCCAAAAATTTGGACAATTCTACCAGGCACCATATCCGATATCATGAATATGTTTCCTGTTTCATGCGTGTGCGTTGAAAGCAAGATGCATAAATATACTGTGGCTGTCAACTTGGCGCCGTAAATTAATTCAAGCATTGTTCATGCTCCAAGCCGCGGCCAGAATCAAGTACATAAGCGGGCTTGCTAGAACCAGAAGTACGCCTTCGGCGTACCCGTGTCTCCGAAATTACCTGGATGGTGATTCCTCTCTCGGCGTTAATCGCCTGGATTTTTACTTCAATGGAACAAGCTGGCGATAGCAGCGAGAATCCATTTGAATATGGCATCAATGAGCGGGCCTGCAAAAACTTTGTCATTAGAGATCATGAATTACCTTGGGCGGAAAAGCGGCGCGCAAGGCGTTAAGCACCGACAGTATGTCGATCGCTTCCTGGAGGATCGCGCCATGTACTGGATTCAAATGACCTGTGGCGGCAAAGCCCATGCCGATAACGCTCAGCACCATTCCGCCCACTGCACTCTGAATGGCGATGATCCGCATTCTGCGACTAATGTGCATGAACTCGTCAACTTTCTCAAGGGAGTTGTCCATGATAACCACACCGGCCGCTTCAGCGGTCACATCACTACCCTGCCCGATAGCCATGCCTACGGTGGCGGCCATCATAGATGGTGCATCATTGATTCCGTCTCCGACATAAAGCGTTTTGGCCGCCTCAGTTTCTTTGCGAACGATGGCGAGTTTTTCTTCAGGACTCTTTTGTGCGTAGATCTCGGTAATACCGACCTGATCGGCGAGATAGCGCACCTCCGATTCGCGATCTCCGGATAGGATCATAACGCGTTCAAAGTCATGTTTAGGTCCCAGATGACTTACAAAAGAGTGCGATTCCTTGCGTGGTGCGTCATGAAAACGCAAGGCAGCTGCATATTTGCCGTCGATTACCACAACACACTCGAGCCCACCGGCGACGGCGGGAAGCTGATCGCTACCGAGCACCCCCGGTTGCAGAGCCAACTGCTTGCGACTGGTTATTTGCACCCGACGGTTGGAAACGGTTCCGCATAGTCCTTGACCGGGCGGCTCGCTAACCGCGGTACACTCGGGGACCGCAATTCCGTCGGTTTTGGCGACCGCCAGGATGGCGCGCGCCAACGGATGTTTCGAATAGCCTTCCAGGCTGGCTACCAGGGTTAGCACTTCCTTTTGCGAAAAGCCTGCAGCGATCAATTGCTCTGTCAATTTGGGCTCGCCATAGGTAAGCGTCCCGGTTTTGTCGAAAATGGCGGTTCGACAGCTGGCGATTTGTTCCAGCACCACAGGGCTTTTGACGATAATCGCGCGGCGGGCGCACAATGAAATCGAGCCGATTATGGCGATTGGAATACCTATAAGAAGCGGACAAGGCGTGGCTATTACCAGTACCGCCAGGAAACGAATCGGGTCGCCAGAAATTGCCCAGGCAAGAACAGCTACGGTCAGGGCGATGGGCGTGTAAAACGCGCCCATCGTGTCTCCCAGGCGACGCAGCTGCGGGCGCTTGTCTTCGGACTCGCGCATCACTTCCATGATCTTGGCGTATCGGGAATCCTCGACCCGTTTCGTCGTTGTGATCGTCAGAGCCGATTCTCCATTGATTGCGCCGGAAATCACCAATGATCCAGCCGTTTTAGTGATCTGGAAAGGCTCACCGGTGAGATAGGACTCATCCATCATGCCGTGTCCATCGATTACCACTCCGTCTACCGGGCAGATATCGTGCGGATAAATCACAAGGGTGTCGCCCACGGCGACATCGTCCAACGCCACATCGACTACTTGCGAATCACGCTTGCGGTGCGCAATTGACGGCACGCGCTTGGCCAATGCAGCCAGTACCGAGGAGGCGCTGCGCAGTGCATAGTTTTCCAGGGCTTCGCCGCCCGCGAGCATCAAGACGATAATCGAACCAGCCAGGTATTCACCAAGAAAAACTGACGCGATGATCGAAACACCGCCCAGAAGATCGGAACCAAATTCGCGCTTCAGCAGTTTGCGAAGCAGGTCATAGAGAAAAGGTAGTCCACCGACGGCGAGCGTGGCAATTAGAGGCCAATTGAACAGTGCAGGAGCGCTGCCAAAACCGAAGCGCAGAACCAGATGCGCAATAATCGCAAATATTGACAGCGCTGCAATGATTGTAGATTTGTGGCGCCAGAGTCTGGACGGCGAACTCCAGGAATCGGCCGGAGATTTGTTTAGAAGCGCCTGACCTGTATTTTTCACAGATGAAGACTGTTTTGACACGGTCATGCAATTGTTCCCTAATCTTACTTATTAGATTTTAGCAGCATACTAAGCCACTGCTGTTGACGATTTTTGTCATGTCCAGTTTGAAGCGGACTTCAAGGCACCAAAAGTGGTGGCTACTGCGCTTAGCTGGAATTCTAAGGCTTCCGTTAGAAAAAGCGTCATCCTTTAGGATGATCATTGGAAATTTTAGCTACCTTTCAACAAGCATCCGCACTTCGGAGCGCTTGCATATGAGTCAACGCTTTCTTCCTCGACCGTTTGCCTAAAAACGCTGCTTCATCTTAGCGGCAGCAGCAACCTCAAAACCATAATTTGACGAATAGAGTTTTTTCATGAGAAACTGATCAAACCGCGTGGCACTGCCTTTAGTATCACCAGATACGAATCGTTTCACGCCCGACCAGAAGACGCCGGTGTCGCCCTGTCTCCTGACGAACTCTTCCTCAGGTGTTTTTGATTGAAGATAATTCGCGATGTAAATAGGCTCATGACCCACAACGCTCTGTTCTAGTTTCGATGGAGCGGGAACCTTCGATTGCTTGCCGTGGACCTCGTCGTTCAGCCATACATACAAGGGAAGCATCTTCCGAACGGTGTCGCAGGTGAGGGAGTTACCTCTACCCGGGGAGTCGATGACCTTTTGAAATTCTAGAAGGGTAGCGTCAAAATCCGGCTCGCCAAGCGACATTCCAAGTTTATATGAAAGCATGGAGGCCCACTCATTGCGATGTGACTCTAAGGCTGGAATGTTCTTTCCTGTCTGTCCATCAACTGAATCTCTCATTGAAGAAAGAACTTTCAATCCGTCGGCGATAACTTTCCTGGCTACTGCGAGATCGCCTTTGCGAAGATTGTCCTCCGCAGCCTTGTTAGCGAGAGTCTCATTGAATTGGTACACGTTGCCCAGCAAGGAAGGTCGATAAACGTCGGCTGCGGTGAGTTGCTGCCCAGGCGATTGATGCGCAGTGGAAAAGATCAAGGTTCCTTCACTGGAATCCTTTGGGAACCACGCCACTTCATGCACCTGATCGAGACCTCCGTCACCAACAGAACAGGTGCCGAGGGAGACAAAGACAAATTGCTCGGTTGGTTTGATTTGCAGCTTGTTCGGTGACCAACCGCAGTAGACGTCACCGAAATAGTCGTCATAGGAACGAGCTATCAAATAACCAGGCTTGCCGAAACGAACATAACCCGATATGCAGCCGTTGCTCATCTCGAGGTGGTTTGCATCGCGTTTCACGGTTCTGCTGTAATCGACGAGATTGTTGTTGCTTTCATACCATCCGCCGGTTGGACCAAGCGGATGCTCTGAAGCGCGCTTAATGCTGGCGGAGTCCGTGGTACTGGATTTGGTGCCCAAGGGACGTTGTTTTGAAATCGGAGGGAACATTTTTCTCGCTTGCTCAACAGATGGCCCACAAGCAGAAAATATTCCGCAGATAACTGGAATAAGTGCCAATAGAGTGAGTAAGTTTGATTTTGCAAAAGAACTGTTCACCGCCCGCCTCTTTGTTCGTTTATTGCATTCGGGTGGCTGCTTCGAGTTTTCCACTACGCGCGACTTGTTCCGAAGTACTATGCTTTGATTTTAGCAGGCTCAGGCTAGCGCGCGCCTCTGAACGGGCTTTCCCAGCCAGGGTGCGGATTCGTTGGAGGCCTACTCCAACTTCGGTTTCGCCTCTATGTCAGGAATAGCCGCACGAAACACAAATTTGCCCCTGGTCTGATATCTGTCAGCCTTTTTGTTGCTAGTCTTTTATGTCTGCCCGGTCTGAGCACGGAATTCATACCAGTGCGCAAAGAAGTGCTAACTATCAGTCGCCCGGTCTCTGGCTCTCTGTAACACATCCATCCGAAGCAAGTCGACATAAAGCATGAATTAGAACTCTTCATGTGAGAAGATGTATTCGCATTCATTACACGCAATGCGTGGCAACTCGAGTCCCGGCATCCTTTGGCTTACCTGGAAGTTAAAGCTTCGCGGTGTCTGAGCCTGAAAGTAATTTCTGAACAGGTTTGGCGCTTAGGCGTTCATAGATATGGGACGAGGAATGGTTCTGCCAATTTCCTCGCCGGATTAAGAACGCCCCCAGTAAGTCCGTGCGTAATGAATTGAGGGACCATGCATCAATCGATATCCGTACCTGATCAATCGCAATCGCAGTGTGCTCAGGAAAAAATACATATCCCTGGCGCCGTTCAGCCTCATGGCGTCCTTGTCTCCGTCATTGAGCAAACTCTGTCGATTGTTCAGGCCAGCGAATCAACTTTCACCATATTCGGCATCAAACAGCAAGATTT
>CAYTDR010000293.1:0-8464 GCA_964436185.1 uncultured Candidatus Obscuribacterales bacterium
GGCAACTGCCTTCGCCGCCGGAGAAGGCGACGGAGCCGCAGTTGGCCCAGGACTCGATGTGCCTGTGCCCAGCGGATTAGCCGTGCTTTGATCCATGCACCCGGAGATCAGTGCGATGCCACTCAACAGCACCGCGCAGGCGATCCAAGCCTTTTGTGTCAACATGATTCGATTTCCCTTTTATAGCAGTCGAGCAAATAGCCCGGACCTAACAATCAACGTGAGCGCCAGAGGCTGCCGCACTACATGCATCGAGTAAGACTCGATTGCAGACGAATGGGCGGCACGCAACCTCGATGCGACTTTCCCCCGGTGAGAACGCAATTGCGTGCGGAGGAAAGACCTAATCAGTGAGAATCAGAGTGGCCGGAGTGAGCCGATCGAATCTTGTTGGTTCGATCTGTCGGCCGAATGGCGGTTAGCAACGCCAAGAATGAAGGTCGATGCGGATTTCGCGTCCGGATCTTGACCAATAGGGTGCATCGTCAGAGAGCGCCAGCCCTAAAGGTGTGCCCGAATCGAGGGTCGTCGGCATAGCAACCGCCAGCGGCATGTGCTGAATTGCGAGTCCCCATGATCGATTCAACTCAACAACGAACTCGGCTGGCGGCCGAGGATCCGAAGCATTCGCGAGGTTCCCACAGTTGCAGTGGTGCGGCGGTGCTTTTTCATTAGCCACTCCATCCGACCGCTCGGAATTGCTGGGCTCGTCCGTTGACGCGTCTTGAAATGGACTTTGGCAGCAATTGAGCACGCAACAGTCGGACAGTTGGAAGCCTGACCCATGGGACCGTTGGCCCCCGGAGCTAATGAAACCCGCGAGCCGCGCGAGCGAACAGCAACACACGTTCGGTCCGGTAACCGAAAGCAGCAGCATATACGCGGCAAGGAGATAACGGGACATTGCTCGGATTCAATCTTCCAACAGTCAAGAAACTTGTCGCCCAACGATCAGCAGGGATATTACCGATCAATGGCTCTTATGTCAGCCCCAAATTATAGGGCACGGAATGGCCGGCGGTAAGTGGACTTAAATCGGGCGTCAGCCGTTCCCTTCCTGGAATGTGAAATTGACGATCACACATCTAAATCTGTGGGCCAAAATAGACTTCTGCATCCCCCGCAACCGACTATCGTGTCTGAAGTTACGCCACTGACATTGAGTATCGCATGAGGCCAAGCACTGCACCCGACGTCGCATTTAGTTGCCCGTTTGAAGTGCCGCGGGCAGCAGCCGATTGCCAGAACCTTCCTGTATTTGATTGAGAATCGCCCGGCGTTGTCCACCACCGGGTTGTGATTGTAACGCCGTTCCCAGTTCAGCGGGGTTGAGTCCTCCTGTGAGGAGGAGACCATCGATTTCGACAGAGACTTTTCGCAACTCGGTCCAGGCATCGACATAGGCGAGATTGGCCTCGAAGAAAGTTCTCTGGGCCGTCAAGACCGACAAGAAACTCACTTCCGAAGATCGGTATGCCGTGTTCGTGATTTTCAGATTCTCTTCTGCATCGGGCAGAATCTCGCTTTTGAGTTCTTGCACTTGAATCTTCGCCGTTTCATAACGTCTGAATGTCTCAGACAGTTGATCGCGAAGAGCCAGTTTCGTCCTTTGGATTTCGCTCGCCGCTTCCCGCGTTTCCGCCGCTGCACGGTAGATATTTCCTTGATTGCGATTAATGACCGGAATCGGCATCGAGATTAGCGTGCTGATTGTTGAAAACTGCTGGGCATGATCGCGTTCGGCGACGATCTGCAGATTCACATTGGGTGTCGCGTTCGCTTGTTCCAACTGGTACTGGCTCTGAAAGTGCTGAGACCTGGCTTCCGCAGCGCGGAGCAGTGGGCTGCTGGCAATGAGGTTGGCCCACGTGGAATCCCAATCATGCTCCGGAACCTCGCCGGCAAGCAGATCACCCGAGACTGGAGCGCGTTGCAAGTCTGGACAGCCAACCACATTGGTGAGATGATTCCAGGCTGAAGCGAGCCGGGCTTCGGCTTCCTTGCGGGTGATCCTTACGGTCTTAAGTTGGATGCGCGCCTGCAGCACGTCGGCCTTCGAGACCTGCTTGGCCTGATAGAGACTTTCAGTCGCGGAAAGTCCTCGCTCAGCAATCAACATCAAGCGGTTCGCCAACTGCAGTGATTGCTGCGCCCCGAGCACATCAAAGTACCGGAGTTGCACGTCATTCTGAACGCGCTGCTGCTGCGCCTGATAGTTCCAGTTGCCACGGTCGACTTCCCACGACTCCGCGTTGCGTGCTTTCCGCAACTTTTGACGAGTCACGATTTCTTGACCAAAAAATGCACCGGAACTCCGAGTGGCACCACCTTGGTTGCTGTCACTGCGGAGATAGCCCACTTGCGGATTAGGATAGAGCCCAACCTGGGTCTGAATCCCTCGCGACATATCCACGGACGCAGACGCCTGTCCGATCGTCGGATTATTCGTTTGCGCCAAGTTGAGCAGTTCTGCGAGCGTCCAATGGGCTTCGGAAATCGGATCGTTCTGAATGCTCGCTGGTTCAGTCTGCCGGTTCAATTCGTCAGACTGAGCAAGGATGGGTGATGCGGAAAAAAACAGAAGACCGGCTGCTGCCAGTAACATGTGGACGTGCTTTGCCGTCGATCGCGTGTTCGCGTCGATCGCGTCCGATCCCAATCCAGTGGGGCACATCGTAACTCCTTTTGTGCCTATGCGAACTCGTAGAACTTCGTTTCCCGTTAAATTAGATCGGATCCCAACAAACCCTACCACCAGAGTATTGACTACATAACATAATCCCACCTCAGTGTTACCAGTCAGAACATTCGGCATTGTTTGTCACCACCTCTCATAGTGAGATGCTACATGGAGTTAACTCATTGAACGCCAAGGCTGACGAAGGTTCGTCAACTTGAAAGACTATCCGCTTCGGGAGGTTTGTCAGAGGCAACGGAATCACTGGTATTGTCTGTTAACAGTCGTAGTCCGTTGAAGATGACGAGCAGTGAAGTTCCGGTGTCGGCCACAATGGCGGACCACAGGGATGCGGCTCCACTGAGTGTGAGGACTACAAACACGGCTTTTACGCCAAGTGATGCAATAATGTTCTGACGAATAATGCTCAAAGTCCGGCGCGAATGGTGTACTAGCCACGCAAGTTTTGATAGGTCATCACTCATAAGGGCGATGTCGGCAGTTTCAATAGCGGCGTCAGTGCCGATGGCGCCCATGGCAATCCCCAGTGTCGCACGAGCCATGGCCGGAGCATCATTCACTCCGTCTCCAACCATTGCCACCTCGCGGTATCGCCTGACCAAATCGGTCATCGCGGCCAGTTTATCTTCTGGCAGCATTTCCGCTCGGACTTCATCCACTCCGGTTTGTTGTCCGACGGCTTCCCCGGTCGCTTTGTTGTCTCCGGTCAACATGATGACGTGACCGATACCGGCTTGGCGAATGGCGCTGATCGCGGCCTTCGCATTGGGACGAACCTTGTCTGCCAACGAGATAAATCCAATCACCTTTTCCCCCTGGCCGACAACTACCACGCTGAGCCCCGATTCGGCGAGTTCGTTTAATTGCTTGTGCATCTCCGACGTCTCTTGTCCGCGCTCTTCCAAATGCCGGTGCGAACCGAGCCAGATGCTTTGCCCGTTAAAGGATGCGGTGGCTCCCTTGCCGGGAACAGCTTGAAAGTTTTCAGCCGTCTTGGGCGACAAGCCGCGACGAGAGGCCTCAGTGGAGATCGCTACTGCAAAGGGGTGGGTCGAACGAGCTTCGAGCGCGGCTGCCACTTCCAACACCGTAGTCTCTGTGTGACCGTCGAGCGGAATAACCTGTCGCACTTGAGGACGGCCTTCGGTCAGTGTTCCGGTCTTGTCGAGAGCGATCGCTTGTAACCGTGCGGGGGCTTCAATGAACGGTCCGCCTTTGATGAGAACTCCGTTGCGAGCGGCAGAAGTCATAGCCGCGACAATGCTTACGGGAGTCGAAATCACCAAGGCACACGGGCAAGACACAACCAGCAGCACGAGTCCCTCATAGAACCACTTCATCCATGATGCATTGGTTGCGAGCGGCGGGATAATCATCACTAGCAAGGCCAGCGCTAGGACACACGGCGTGTAGTACCAAGCAAACTTCTCGACCCATTGCTCGCTAGGAGAGCGTTGGCTCTGTGCATCGCCGACGAGCTTAATGATCCGCGCCAACGTCGTGTCTTGGAACGGCTTCGTAGTGATGACTTCAATCGCTCCGTCGTGGTTGATCGTCCCCGCGTAGACTTCATCGCCCGGAGCCTTCGCGACAGGTACTGATTCACCGGTTATGGGGGCTTGATTGACGGTCGTTTCGCCCACAGCCACTCGACCATCCAGCGGAATCTTCTCGCCGGGTTTAATGATGATGGTGCTTCCGACCGGAACTGCATTCAATTCCAATGAGAATTCGCCGCCATCCTGGCGGCGTACCAGTGCGGTGGGTGGACTGAGTGTCATCAATGCGGCGATGGACCGACGAGCACGGCCCACGCTCCAAGATTCGAGAGCTAACGACACCGCAAACAAAAACGCGACGGTAGCGGCCTCTAAGAACTCGCCGATGAACAATGCGCCGACAATGGCCACAGTCATCAGTAGGTTCATGTCTGGCCGCAGATGCCGCAAAGCCAACCAAGCTTTGGGAATTACAGGCCAGACTGCCAGGCCGATGGCAAAGAGGTAGAAGATCTGGGCGAGCCAAGGGACCGATGACTCTGCGCCTTCCATGAAAACATCGTGCCAACCATGCTCCAGAACGTGAGTGCCAGTTCCTGCGACCAAGCCCGCTGCACTGAGCGCCGTCAACCAAGTTCGATGGCGACTCATCGCACCGTCGGGGGCCTCAGATTCCATTTTGGTCGAATTGCCCGAGACGCTCGCCGTCATGCCGGTCTGGCTTACCGCACTGATGATCCCTTCCGGTGAAACGGTGTCGGCGGAGTACGTGACCGTCATGCGACCGTTCAATATTTCAAACACGATGTCCTCAATGCCAGGCAATTTCGACAGTGCATTCCGCAACAGCGCCACTTCGTCGGCGCAGTCCATTCCCTGGACGCGGAAGGCGGTGCGGATGATGGCGTGGTTGTCATTTTGCATCGTAACAACTTTCGCAAATGCGAAATGTCGACGTTTGATCCGATAAAACGAAGCTTACGCCGCCTTGTGACTTCCCTGTTTGACAAGAGTTATGGCGCGGTGGCTCGATTCCGAATCAAACCTCACCGCGCCCAAGATATTCCCCAGTCAAGCTCGGTATATTGTGCGTTAGCTTTTCTTATCCTCTTTGACTTCCTTCTCATCTTCAATTGCGGGAGGCTCCTTCCCTTCCTTCGCTCGATATTGAGCGGCGAACTTCTCCTTCAAGCTCGGATCACACAGAAAACATTGAGACTTGGCGCGGTCGTGCTCGGCACACCAGTCACCTTTCTTCTGAAAGTCCGCCGCGACTTTGGATGAGCACTGGCTGCATTGTCCCTCGGGAACACCATGCTCAGCGCACCACCATCCGGAATGATCATGGCCGCTCTCTTTCTTTTCTTCCGTGGCTTTCTCAGTTGAAGCGTACTGATCGTGGTCATGCTCGTCGGTCTTGGCCGTGTTTTTCTGCGCTGGCGGCGTGCTTGGCTGTTGACCGCAACCTGACGCGAACGCCAATACCGCAACCAGGATGCCGGACATTAAGATTCCCGTCTTCATTCGTCATTTCTCCATTTGGTAAAGGTTTATCGAGTTGATTCCGCCAATAGCGGTTCATTGGTAGTTTTTTCAATTTGCTCCGAGTCATGATCGTGCCGAGTGATGGGAGCGTTAAAGAGCAAATAAAGCACTCGCAACACGAGCAATGACATGATCATTGCCCCAATTACTCCACCGATGACCACGGTTGCCAGCGGTCGTTGTACCTCGGCTCCCATGCCCTCGCTGAATGCCATTGGCAGAAACCCTAAACTCGCGACTAGCGTGGTCATGAGCACGGGACGCAACCGAGAAATAGCGGCTTGCGTAACTGCCTCATCGAGCGGCAAACCCTGCTGCCGAAGTTGACGAATGTAAGAAACAAGAATCATGTCATCGAGCACGGCGACACCTGACATGGCGATGAATCCGATACCCGCCGAAATGGAAAATGGCATATCTCGCAGCCACAAGGCGAAGATGCCGCCAACCCAAGCGAATGGGATTCCCGTGAAGACGCGTAGCGCGTCGACGATGTTGTGGTAGGTCATGTATAACAGGATGAAGATCAAGACCAAGGCCAGCGGTACGACGATCAGCAGTCGGGTTTGCGCTCGCTGTAGATTCTCGAACTGTCCGCCATATTCCACCCGATACCGTGCGGAGGGGAGTGAAACCTGCGCAGCGATCTTCCCGCGAGCTTCAGCGACGAAGCTCCCCAGGTCGCGTCCACGAACATTCGCCGTGATTGTTATTCTTCGCTGGCCCCATTCCCGGGTAATGGTGGATGGACCTTCAACGATTTCGACCGATGCCAAGCGAGACAGTGAGATTTGCTCTCCGGACGGAGTTGCGATCAGCATCGCGCCAATTGCCTGTGGATTGGCCCGAAACTTGTCAGGCAGTCGCACGATGAGCGGAAAACGAAGCTGCCCCTCAACGACTTCGCCGAGGGGCTTGCTGCCGATCGACTCAACAAGGTCTAGGACGGCCTTAGCCGAAACTCCGTACCGGGCAATCTGATCTTGATTCACTTTGATTTGCAGCATGGGTTGACCGGTCACTTGCTCGACGCTGACATCAGCTGCACCCGAAATCGAATTGAGAATGGTTTCAATCTCTTGAGCCTTGGTGACCAGTACGTCGAAGTCATCGCCGAATAGCTTGACGCCCAGATCGGACCGCACGCCCGATACCATTTCGTTGATCCGCATTTCAATGGGCTGTGAGTAGGCCAGCCGCTGGCCGGGCATGTCACGCAATGCTCGATCAATGGCTTCCGTCAGTTCGGCCTGCGTCTGGGCTTTCTTCCATTGAGCACGGGGGTTCAGCGTAATAAAAGTGTCGGTGAGTTCGACGCCCATCGGATCGGTTGCAATCTCTGCGGTTCCGACCCGGCTCCAAACATTCTCAACCTCATCCGGGAAACGTGCGAGAATGAGTCGCTCCATTTCCGTATTGAAGCGGATCGACTCGTCCAAATCCGTTCCGGCCAGACGGACGACGCCGATGGCGATGGCCCCTTCCGACAGTCGGGGGACAAATTCCGAACCCAGGTTCGGGGCAATCATCCCGAAAGCCACAACGAGTACGCTCGCGGCGAAGGCCATGACCGCCAGTTTGTGGTGCATGGCGAACTGAAGAATCGGGTAATGGATGGCATGGGCCACCCGCATCAAAAAGGGTTCGTGTTCCTCAACCTTTTTGGGCAGGAAGAAGCTGGCGAGCACAGGCATCAGCGTCAATGACAGCACCATCGAACCCATCAGCGCGAAGATGACGGTCAGCGCCATCGGGCGGAACATTTTCCCTTCGATTCCCTCAAGCGTCAGGATCGGCAGGTAGACAATCATGATGATCAATTCACCGAACATGGTCGGCTTGCGGACTTCAACCGCAGCGTCGCGGATAATGTCCAGGCGGCTCTTTCCGCTGTTGGAGTCGTGGGCTAAATGCCGCACACAGTTTTCGATCATCACCACGGAACTATCCACCACCAGTCCGAAGTCGATAGCTCCCAGGCTTAAAAGACTGGCAGCAATCCCAAAGTGGTACATGCCGAAGAATGCAAATAGCATCGAGCAAGGAATGGCAAGCGCCACAATGAAGGCGGCTCGCAGGCTGCCCAAAAAGGCGAACAGCACAGCAACGACCAACAGCCCACCCTCGAAGAGGTTCTTCTGCACTGTGTCGATGACGTAATCCACCAGTTGCGTGCGGTCATATACGGATTTGACCTGCACGTTTGGCGGCAGGCTTCCCTCCAATGATTTGAGCTTATTTTTCAATGCCCAGGTCACCTCGTGGCTATTCTCGCCCATGAGCATGAAGCCCAGCCCGAGTACCACCTCGCCTCGACCATTCGCGGTCACGGCACCACGCCGGATTTCATGGCCAATGACGACGTCGGCGACATTCGACACCCGAATGGGGACGCCATCCTTGGCCGTCACGACGATCTGCCGCAGTTGATCGATATTCGTCGTTCGGCCGAGACCCTGCACGAGCAACATGCCGCTTGACTGGCTAATACTCCCACCACCCACGTTGAAGTTATTCTTCTGCACGGCTTCAATCACTTGTTCAAAGGTCAGACCGTGCTTGATCAGCTTGTCCGGATTGATTCGGATCTGGTACTGCTTAACGTAGCCTCCCCAACTGTTGATTTCCGCCGTGCCACGCACGGTGCGCATCGGCGGCTTGATGACCCAATCATGGATCGTTCTCAGTTCAGTGACATCGCTGCCCTGGCCCGTCACAATGT
>CAYTDR010000294.1:0-244 GCA_964436185.1 uncultured Candidatus Obscuribacterales bacterium
GTGACTCCTCTTCTAGTGAGATTCCAATTTCGTTTGTCAGATTTCGAAACTTAATGAGGTTCTCTTTGTATCGTCGATAGACTTGCACAACACCTTTGTCTCTGGAGACAAGCGGCTCCAGTGCAGCAAGCTCTTTTGCAACCTCGGTATCGATCTCTTTCCTGGCAGCGACTACCCTTTTTGCGTCGTACAATGTCCGCGCGGTGAGAATCGACATGTATTTGACAATCGTATAGCGAATGTC
>CAYTDR010000294.1:254-8455 GCA_964436185.1 uncultured Candidatus Obscuribacterales bacterium
CAATAAACAGATGATCTGACGTGTCTCAGCGTCTTTATGTGCCGCTGCATCCACCTGCATCAAGCTGCTAATCAGAACTGCTCCGAAAATAAGCTGGCACACCAATGGTATGCCGAGAAGCCACATAACCTTATCTCTGATTTTCATAACGCCAATATGATGAACTGGCTTATTCTACCGTGGATGAGGCTTTTGCCTGTTCATTACGCTCAAACTGCTCGAACTGCTTTATCTTGCCTCTGGCAATCTTTTCCCATTCTTGTGATTTTTCATCGCTGAGCAACAATGTCCTGGAGGCACTCGAATCCAGCGAGAGATATCGGCGAAAGTTCTCAATAACTTCGTTACGTGGCCTATTCAAAGCATCCAACGCAATCGCCCTGTAATAGTAACCAGCACGCCAATACTTATCCCAAAAAAGTGCCGCGTTTGTACCGCTTAGCGCAGCCTTGTAGTGTTTTTTCCCAATAAAACCGGCAATACGCAAATGCCCTATATAGTCAGACGCTTTGCTATTCCAAATGTGATCGCACGCATCTAATGCACCAAGAGCTTCGTCGAACTTTCCCTGCCCCAGAAGTATTCGTGCTCGCAGAACAATCGCAAATTGATCGCTTTTCTTCATCTGCATTGCACTGGTAAGGATCTTGCAGGCCTCAGCATACTGGCGTCTCTTGTACAGCACCAAACTCTCGTTGATCAGTCTCTCATACTCAGTCTCCGGCGAGCCTGGCTTCGAACCTGGCTTGTGTACTCGCTCCACTGCCTGGGAACAGACTAACTGCGCATAAGCCGGCTCATAGAGAGTCGCCTTCTCCAGGTCCGCAGAAGCTTTGTGAGGCTGGCCGGATTCCATGTATGCCTGTGCTCGCATCAAATACAATCTCCAGACTCTCGGTCTCGTTATGATAGCGACCGTATAGTCTGAGATTGCTTTGTCGTATTGACCGAGATTGTAGTCGCATTGCCCCCGCAACTGGTTTGCTCGCCAGTACCTCTGGTCCAGGGACAGAACTCTCGTGTACGCATCCCGCGCCTCTTTGATGCGTCCCAGATTGATGAGAATCGCACCCATAGTGAATAGTGCATTGGCAGAAGATTTGATCGCGATAGACGACTGACAGTCTTTCAATGCCCCTTCCAAATCGCCACTGCTGTGTCGAACACTGGCTCGAGAATACAACGCTTGATGGTCCATCGGGTCCAGCTCAATCGCCTTGTTTATGTCTGCCATTGCGCGACTAAGATTGTTGCGCCCCTTGAAGCAATCTCCTCTGAGTTTCCAAACTTCCTGATTACCGGGACTTTGACTCAAGATCCGTGTGTAATCAGCTATTGCTTCATCTAACCTATTTTGTTTCCGATAAACCTCTGCTCGCACCAGCAATAGTTTTTCGTCCTTCGGAAGTTCTTTCAACATGGACGTAACTAGTGAAACTGCCTCCTGGGGCTTGCCTTTTGCCAGAAGAAAGTCGACATACTTCACTCGCTCCTTTGTACTATCGTCCAGTTGCTGACTGGCCTTCCCTTCGGCATTGCCTATGACTGCCAAAGAAAGCAACAAGACAAGACTCTTTTGCTTATTCATCTACGCGCAATTTCCACTATCGTCTCAGCTATGCTATTCCCAAAAGCTCCAGTCTAACCGCGATTTTGGAACCACTAACGAGCGCAGCAAAACCCTTGATCTCCGTTGGACGGCACGTTCCAACAGGGGTACGAATCATTCCAAAATTCGAACATTGCTTTTTCAAGCGAGCTTAGTTGAGAGAAATAGATTTCGTTCATTCGAGGAATAACGAAGCAGAAGGCAATTAATTGAGAAGACCGTGCAGGAACCACCGATTCAAGCAAGCCTGGCAGAGAGCGTGGACGCTCCGGGACAGCCCCTTTCAGAGGAAGAGCTTGTGCTTGCTGCCGGCAAGTTTCCTACAGACCGCTATATACCACTAGGTCGTTTGGGCAGAGGTGCTGCCGGCGTCGTTTACTCGGCACAAGACCGTTTGCTGAACAAAGATGTGGCGGTCAAGATTCTCCTAGACCTGACCGGTGAACAGCTTATCGCGTTTCAAGAGGAAGCACGGGCCACCAGCAAGCTGCGTCACGATAACATCATCACCGTCCTGGACTTCGGTGCCAGCGAAAGCGGGACACCATACATGGTGATGGAGCTGGTCAATGGAGAAACTCTTGAGACGATTTTGAGAGAGTCTGGTCCGCTTCCGGAAGAAGAAGCCATTCATATCATCAAACAACTCTGCTCCGCCTTGAGCTGTGCTCACCAGAACGGAATTTTTCACCGGGATCTCAAACCTAGCAATGTGCTGCTCATCGACAGCGACTACGACTCCCCAGAAGCTCGCCTGATCGACTTTGGCATTGCCAAAGTGAAAGAAGCAACAGGACGAGTGACAGAGTACCAGAGTCGCACACTGGCAGGTACACCGGCTTACATCGCTCCCGATCCGGTTCTCGGGCACAAGTACGACGAGCGCTCCGAAATCTATTCGGTCGGATGTCTCTTCTTCGAAATGATTGCAGGAGAGCCTCCGTTCCTTGCAGAGACCGCACTGGAGACAATCAGCTTGCATGTTCACCAACCGCCCAGACGCCTGTCTCAACTCGAAAGCGCGAAGTATGTCTCCACAACAACAGAAGAGATCGTCGCTAAATGTCTTGCCAAAAACCCTTCGGAACGCTTCCAATCAATGGAAAAGTTGCTTGATGCTCTGAACACTATGGGTGAGAGTTCAACGAACTCAGACTCCCCTCGATCGTTCTCAACCAGTGTCATAGCAGCCTCTCTATGCAGTACCGCAGTACTAGGAGCTGTTCTGTTCTTGCTAAACAGAGATCTCGCAGCAACGATCATGTCAGACAGCGCGTATTTCAGAACGCAGGCATGGTCCCTGGCTCACGAGGATAAGTTCGAGGAGGCGTTGCATTCAGCTCAGCAGGCCATCGTCCTGAAAAACAACGACGAAGACAATCTAGATACACGAGGCACCATGCATTATCTGGTGGGCCACAACCAGGCAGCTCTAAACGACTTGAACAATGCCCTGTCCATCAATCCCAAACACAAGGCGGCGCATTTTCATCGCGCCCTGGTTTATGGATCACTTGGCGACCACGCAAAATGTAAGAGGGGTTTGGTAAGAGCTGAACGACTTGGTTATGTTCCGGATTCCTGGGATTGGACTAAATTCAAACCGATGCTCAGACAGTGGCTGGGCATAGATCAGGACACAGGCTTTCAAGATACTTTGCTCGCGTCCAGCGAAAAAATGCGACCGATCGGAAAGGTTCTCAGCATTCTTGGGGAGGACCTCAGTGACCCCAACACCCTGGCGAAATTGAGCATTCCGAATAACGCGGAGCTCACACTGAAAATCTGCAAGCTTTCCAAAGAGTTCTTCTCCGCATTGAGACGGTATTCGATTGCTCTTCTAATCATCAAAGACTGCTCTGGGTTAAGTCCCGATGCGTTGGCAGGGCTTGCCCAGTTGAGGACCGTCACGAACCTCAATCTGACTGACATTCCACAGCTTACAGGAATCACTTTTCCAAACGATCTTCAGTGCCTCAGCTTGCGCCACTGTCGATTGGACCAAACGATCCTCAATCGAATTTCCGATTTGACTGCACTTCAGTACCTGAATCTCAACGGTTGTAAACTGACTCGCCTCGATCTATCGCCGATGCTGTCGCTACCGAAATTGACCTGCGTGGAGCTCAGAAATTGCAAAGGCCTCTCTGCGGACCATCTCAAGACAGTCGGACAGATCGAACAGCTCGAACTTTTGTTGCTCTCGAATTCCATTCCGAGCGAACAGGCACTGAATCCGATACTAAAGCTGAAACACTTGAAGAGAATAGATTTGTGGGGATGTTCGCTCTCCGAACCTTTCTTGCGAAATCTCAACAAGATCGAATCGCTCTCTATTCTCTCTCTGGGACCGATCAACGCCAGTAACCTGCACCTGTCCAGCTGCTTGAACAGACTCAGACTGACTTCACTTGGACTGACCGATCCAGATGCAGGTGCCTTTAATTCAATGCCGAACGTGCAAAAACTCAAGCTTGATTTTAAAACGAGATCTCTGGATAGCAAGTCCTTCATGTCTCTCACCGGTGTGCCAGCTCTCGATTTCCTGGAGGTTACCGGCAAAAACGCCGTAACCGCAAGAGACGTGGCGGCATTCAAAAAGAAAAAACCGTCATGTGATCTGACAATCAAAGTCGGCGATGTTCAACTTCGAAGCGAATCTATCTGAACCTGCACGACAGGTATTTCGAACCAAAAACAGCTTCCCTTCTCCAATCTCGTGTAGCCGATAGAGCCACCATGAGCCTCCACCAGACGTCGCGATATGAACAACCCAAGCCCGGCGCCGGTTTTCTGCAACACCCTGATCTGATCGAGCTGACTAAAGCGCTGAAACAATTTGCCCTTATCCACATCCGCTATGCCAGAGCCCTGATCAATGACTTCGAACCTCAACCTTTCGTCGGACATTTCGGTCTTAACAAGAATGCTCGAATTGCGAGGTGAAAACTTGATTGCGTTCGAAAGAAGGTTGATGATGACCTGGATGATTTTATCCGCATCACACGAAATGATGGCATCATCGACTTGTTGCACCAAAGAAACCTTCCTCGGCACACAAAGCCCGGTTACAGCATCCGTTGCTGTTTGCACGATCTCGACAAGACTTTCTTTGCCTATGTCCAGCTCGATTATTCCTGACTCGAGCTTCTCCAAATCCAAAAGTGTGTTAGCCAGTCTGACAAGCCTGTTAATCTCTGTCTGCGACCGCTTGAGGGTTTCATAGACCTTCTCACTTACATTCTCCTCTTCATTTTCGACAATTCCTTCCAAGAGTAGTGATACCGAGGTTAGTGGCGAACGTAAATCATGCGTGACCATGGCCATGATTTCCTGCTTGAGATGCTCTGCCTCCCTTGCTTCACTGACGTCACGCAA
Source organism: uncultured Candidatus Obscuribacterales bacterium (assembly GCA_964436185.1). Taxonomy (GTDB): domain Bacteria; phylum Cyanobacteriota; class Vampirovibrionia; order Obscuribacterales; family Obscuribacteraceae; genus CAYTDR01. Next base: position 5,242 of record CAYTDR010000294.1, read on the forward strand.
GACGCAGAACAGCGACTTCTCTGCATCGGACCAAAAGCACGAGCACTGCACATAGACAATTTTGCCCTCTCTCGTGACCATTCTGATATCAAAGGGTTCGTTACCACCTGCCGTCAGTGCAGCGAAATTGACTGTGAAGCGATCTCGATCTTCCTCGACTAAGAATTTGACGAACCGAGCACCTATTACATCCTCCTCGTCATAACCCAGAACTTTCTTGAAGGCAGGGTTTACCGAGTGGAATACACCGGACTCACCCACTCTGCAAGTTCTTTTCGTGATGCGTCCGCCACCAACTCCGTCATATGATGGAAAGCCTCATCCAGATCGGCAATCTCATCCTTTCCGGTCAACCTCGGGTGCAGCGAATCGCCTCGCGCAAATCGGAGAATATTGTCAGTCAAAAGCCCTATTCTCGATGAGATGCCATACACGAAGAGAATTCCAAGTGCTATTGCACAGACCAAACTGAAGAGACTAACTATAAGCGTGAAATTGCCTACTGTCTGACGATAATAGTTGGCCAGGTCTTCACTGGCCCTATACTTGCTCTGCTCGTTCACAATGAGCTCATGACACAGCCTTCTCAGCTCAATTCCTTGATCGTGAATTTCGAAGACCTTGCCTTGCCAGTTCTCCAAATTTTGAGCATCCATAGATTGAGGGGATGCCCTCTTCAATTGATCGACCAATCTGACCAGGGTTTCCACTGAATCTGCGAGCTTGTCGAGATTCGGAGTTTCCGAAATCCGACTTCGGGAAAGCCGCTGCACCTCAAGCAGAACTTGCTTCAGATCGGCCACCGTCTTATCGAGACGCTTACGGAATACAGGATTACAGGAAAGGTTATAGCCAGTTACTGCCGAACTGACTTCGGTAGAGAAATCCGAAAGCTGGCTGGTCCGAGCCAGGAGGCTTATGGAAACAAACTGGACATGTACCGCAGCCTGAAGTTTATCGGCAAAGTCGTCAAAGGCCATCAAGAAGCCGAGCTGACAAACCACCGGTACGGCGACCAGAATTAGCCCTCTTTGAGCCAGATTAAGTCTTAGCAAAACGCTCTATTGAAAGCCGTACTGCGACGCAAAGTAGATCGAGACCAACATGACGAGCATGGAGCTCGTCACACCCAGCCAGAATCCAGCCACCAGAATCTGCCAGACAATCAGAGCTTGTCTTGAAGTAAGACTGATGATGATCCCCATTCTATTGACGATGTAGAAGAGGATTGCGCCAACAGTAAACACCAGTGGCAAAACCTTGATGCCAACAGGAATCTGCACTGTAACAGCGACCATCAGGCTCAGGATGCAAAGAACAACCAGAGCGATAGTCACATAATCAGAGAAACGCTGCTTTACGTTATCGGCTACTGTGGCATCGTGAATGTGTCTCACGGCCAGGAGAAAGTTCTTAAAACCCTGCCGGCGTGGTGCCCCAACGCTCTCCTGATTGGCAGTGTCCTCCTTCTGAGGGTCTCCCTTGGGAAATTCCGTCGGATCTGCCACTGTCTCTCCTCCCATAATCTTCTTTAATATTATCAAGCCAACGCCAAAGCGTTAAGCTGATAGCGAAGGAAAGACGCAACAATAATTAGGACGGAGACAGTAAAAGACTGTCTTCACGCAACTTTTGGGTGTTTTCGACTATTTGTCAGCGACTCTTAGTCTTGAGGTTTCTATCGTCAGAATCAGAAGTATCAGACAGTTCTTCCTCGTCCTCTTCTTCTCGATCGTCAGAATCCTCTTCGTCGCTGTTGTCATAGCCCTCTTCGTCTTCGTCAGACGAGTCAGACCGGCGCTCGCCGTCTTCTTCGAGCCCTTTGTAACTGATGACTATGTGCCGTTCGGCCCCATCGCCTTCGCTATCTGAAGAAAGTTCCGGAAAATGCTCTTGCAAGTAGTTATGCACAAGGCGACGCTCGTAAGGGTTCATCGCCTCTAAATCAAATCGTTCGGTGTCTCCATTGAGTACAGCCACCGCGCCCTTCTTCGCTTGCTCTTCAAGTGTTCTCTTGCGCCTGGATCTATAGTCAAGAACATCGATAATAAAAGGACCGTTCTCTATCATGTTCGTTCGGCACATCTGCCTGACAACGAACTGCAATGCTTCAAGGGTTTTGCCATTTCTGCCGATTAGCATTCTAGCGTCATCTGCTTTGCAATCTATTCGAAAGCAGGTCGTGGACTCGTCAAGCTCTTCTTCCACTACGCTGGCTTCTATATCAAGAATGGCAAGTATTTTCTCAAGATATGTTTGGACCGTGTCTTCGGATTGAGTGATGTGATTCATGGTTTACTTCTTCTTTTTCTTCTTGGTTTTCCTTTTGAAACTTGAGGCACCTGCTGCATTTGCTGAACCGGGCTCCGACTCGGATGACGTAGAGCTATTCTTCCTGGCTGTGCCAGAAGAGTCGGAACTTCCATTGTTGCTATCGCCAGCATCTCGATATTGAGCGACTATCCCCTCACCAACCTCATCTCCGAGTCCTTCCAGTACAGGTGCAGGCCGTTTTGACAATAACCAACTCTGCAAAGTTTGAACAAGATTAGAGATGACAATGTAGATTAGCACACCAACAGGCAATGGAATCACTATGAACATGCCTGTCATCATGATTGGCATGATTTTTGCCACATCCTGTTGAACCCGCTGGTTGTCATCCACCTTTTGTCCCGGCTGTGTTTTGGTTGCCGGGCTCATATATTTCTGGGAGAGCATCATGGAAGCGCCGAAGGCAAGAATCAAAAACAACGCGTCGAAGTTTTCCGGCCTGAACACTTCCATGCCGGTGGCCACCTTGCCAAGTCCGTTGATGAATCCAAACTGGTCCTGCTTGGCTATTCCCGGGATGATGGCCTGGATCTTGTAATCCCCAGGCTTCTTGAACTCTGCATGACCGGCTTCGTCGATCGTTGCCAAATCGGGGGCACAGGGCTTGTGGTCCTTGTCGAAGACCTGCCATTTCGGTTGAAAGTCGGCCGGTAGCTTCTCACCTTCTACGGCTCTGGTGCCGAAATCGATCGTTGATCCCTGACTGATCTCCGTTTCCCCAGGAAATACCGCCACCTTGGAAAGCTTTTCGTCTCTGGTGACGAACGGAAGCGCATCAGAAGTCTGTTTCTTTGTTGTCTTTATTTCGCGAGCCTCGACAACCTTGATCGGAATCTCGATCGGCTTGTCAGCAAAAGGAGGTCCGGAAAACGTGGCGAAC
>CAYTDR010000295.1:0-8448 GCA_964436185.1 uncultured Candidatus Obscuribacterales bacterium
CGTCAATGATTTGAGATTTTTGCAGTTAGCCAGTTGCTGGAGACCGGCGTCGGTCAGCTTGCTTGGATCGACGATTAGCTCCTCAAGATGAGACATTTTTGCGATCTGCCCTATTCCTTTGTCCGTGATCGGCACGAGTGCTAGCTCGAGATTTCTCAAGTTGGGCAGGCGAGTGAGGTGACTGAGCCCCGCGTCTGTGATGGTGGTCAGATTGAGATTGATAGACGTGAGATTCGGCAGCCGAGCGATTGTTTCCAGGGCCTTGTCCGTGATTTTCGTCTCTTGAAGCGAAAGTGACTCCAGCGCAGTCAGTCCCGCAAGGCGCGCCACGCCTGGATCCGTTACGGCTTCGCCATTGAATCGGAGTTCTGTAAGATTGGTCAGCTGTCCGATTTCGTCCAAACTCTCGTCGGTAATCTTCGAGTGTCCCAACTCCAGGGACCGAAGACTCGGCATCGAAGCCAGTTGAGCTGCAGCAGTATCGTCGACTTTGGAGTTCCACAGATCAAGATGCTCGAGTTTGCTCATGCCTTCCAGATTGGTAAGCTGTGCACCACTAATCGGCACGCTGGCGAATTCGAGGGACCGCATGTCAGGTTTATTTCTCAAGAAAGAGAAGTCTTTTATTTGTCCGCCAGTTAGTCGCAGGTCCTCCAGCTTGCTCATGTTCGATAGTGGTTCACCACTGGTGGTGTCGTTTGCCAGGGAGGCATGCAGGCGTCGCATGTCCTTGAGACCATTCAAATTGGCAAGTTGTTTATCGCTGGCATCCATCAGCGACACGTCTTGCAACTTAGGCAAATTGCGGAGAAACTTTCCATCCTCGGTGCCTGGGAAAGCCCGATTGTTAACCAAATTCTGCGAAAAGGCCGTGACGCGGCCGTCGGAGGCGATGCCGAAAGTCACTGCGCGTTCGCCTTCGTCGGTCAACCTTAGAGTATAGTCCGCGCCTAATCCGGACGTCATGCGTGTGTGCGGCCAACGGTTATCCGAGATGTTTATCTGCTTGATTGGCAGATTGATTGCACCTTCGCTGGGATTGCCGAATCGGAATGCTTGCGTTTTTTCGAAATTGAATTGTGTTTGGGCCGGTGTCGGATTCTTGTCGGAATTCACAGGTGTCCATGTAGCTGCACTAAACTTGGTATCGCGGAAGTTTCCGCTGCCACCAATCAGACTCCCATAGGATCCATCGTTTAGATCAACCTCCACGTCGCGTCTCAGGTAGGGGCTGGTTTTGCCTGTCTCTCGCCGAGATGGAGAGCGCATCCAGGTCATGGTTGGGTCGCGAAGATCCAGCACAGCGTAGTTCAAATTTTGACCTTCCGCTATTGATACTGCATGTTCACTCGTCACTGCCGTAGTAGTTTGTTTCCTGCTCATACCAGGAAGGTGAGCGGTTACTGGACAATCCGGACTGAATACATTGGACGCAGAGTCACGATTGCCGATCGAGAGTGTGGGAAGGACAGGCTTGTCGGTGGCCGTTCTTCCTTCCATTTGTCTGATCGCCAGGTTGTCTGCCGCGGTTCTTGGTTGAGCTGCTGTCTCGACTGTAGCGTTAGCTCTATCACTAACCTCGACTGCCGTCGTCAGAACTTGATCTGCCATAGTAATTCTCCTGGGGTGAGGGCGACCGGACACGGAATGCGTATTGCATTCGAACGCCCTAGAAACGATGAGGGTATGAGGGTATACGCCACCGGTGGTGGCTGGTCTAATTTGCGCGGAAGGACCTGGATGCCTTGTCCGACATTAGAACAGCTAAATCGGACAAATTACGGACATAGAGAAAGGTGACATTTTCCACCTATTGCGACTCTGAAAAATCTAGATGTCTTGTGATGGGATGTGAACAAAACGAGCTGCACCGAGGAGCTATTCGTACTCCGTCGGATCGAAATAGGCTCTGTCCGTACTGGTTTCGTCGACTTGATAGATGGCAAATCGATTGCCGCTGGGATCTTCGAAGCTGTACCCTTCACCATTGGGCGTCCCGAACGGACCGGCAGTTTGTTTCCAACCGCGTTCTTTCAAGTCGCGTGTGGTTGCTGCCAAATCCGATACTCTAAACACCGGCTGACAGCTTGGTGCATGCCTGTGGTCGGCGATGAGAAGCAGAGGACCGGCGCAAAGACTGAAAGCAGTTATTCGTGAACCGAATCGGTCGAACTTCCATACTTCCTGTGCACCGAGGACGTTCGTGTAGTATTCGATGTCCGTATCGTAATTCGAAGAGCCGATGTACATATAATCGAGGCTCAGGAAGGGCAAGGCGCTGTCGATGGCAACTGCAGAAGCTTGCATCACCGTGGTTGGGGATGAGTCACTGTCCCAACTGGCAGGACCCAAACCGGAGCCGGGATATGAGGTTTCGGGACCGCCGATGATTTTGGTTCGTCTCGGCACTGGCGAAAAATCCTGATTGTGTGTGCCCATACCAGGCCCGTTGGGGCTCTGAGTGCCAGCGGGCATCTGGTTTACCGCTGCAGGAAGCGGAGTTTGCGCGGGCGGTTGCAATGGTTGAGCCGCAGCCGGAGCCAATGGCGCCGTCTGAGACGTGCCAGCCAACCTGGATTTTCGTCTCTCTTCCATTGAGAGTTCGAGCATGACCGCACAAGTTCTCTGTTTGAACTCGAACGCTGCCTGTAACTCTGCCCTGTCCTCCAGCATTTTTGCCATCGTCTGGAGCTCTTGAGCAATCTCTTTCTGGTTCTTATTGCATAAACGAGACAGGGTCTCGACTATGTCTCGATAAATCTCGTGAGACTTGCTATCGTCACCGGTCAGCAGAGCCTCGTTGGCTCGATCGAGCAATGCTGTGCGCTGGGTATCATCCAAGAATGCCATATTGAACTCGACTCAATCAGTTTGTCCTAAACCATAGAATCTCCGACCTACTGTGTGCATCTGTTTGAGCAAATCGCTCACCTGACGTTTCGGCTCGCACTCAGAATAGATCCTCTCGAGATTGTTGACGACATAGGGTATGCCCAACTCGTCAGCATATCTTAGCAGCCCGCCGCGAAATGGAGGGAAGGCAGCACCAATTATAATAGCCAGGTCCAGATCTCGGGCTTTTCTCACCACTTTCTCTTCCAGGCATCTGGCTGCCTCGTCTACCATCGGCAGAAGCAGTCGGTCGAGTAAACGCTTGCGGGTCTCCTCGTCCAGCGGTTTGTCCGTGTAGGCTACGCCCAGTTTGTCGAGCAGCTCACGATCGAGCTCGAGACGACGTTCTGCTGCATCGTATTTATAGAAACCCGCGCCGGACCTCTTGCCATCAAGTCCCAATTCCAGGCAGCGGCTCATCAGGCTGGGCGTTGTGAAACGCTCGCCGAACTTCTCGTTCAAGAGGCGCGCGACACTGGAGGCAAGACCCCAACCAAGCTCGTCAAACAACGCCAGAGCGCCCATAGGCAGTCCGAAATCCGTCAGCGACTGCTCCAGCCAGTTGAGTGGCGTGCCCTCGTCAGTCGTTCTCGCGGCTTCCATGAGGAGACCGGCCAATAATCTGTTGACCAGGAACCCAGGGCTATCCTTGACGGCTATCGGCACTTTGCCGATTTGACCGACAAGGGCCATCGCTCTTCGCAAAGTGTCGGCCGAGGTAGCCTCATGGGTGATCACTTCAACCAGGGGCATGCGGTCGACGGGATTGAAGAAATGCAGTCCGATGACGCGGTCAGGCTGGCTAGTCAAAGCCGCCAGATCGGAGATCGCCAGGGAAGACGTGTTACTTGCCAGGAGCGTATTGGCGCCAGTTGAGCTGGCGGCTTCTTTGACGATCTTGGCTTTCAGCTCCCTGTCTTCGAATACAGCCTCGATGACGAACTGCATGTCTTTCAACTCTTGATACGACTCGGCAGCATTGACTTGAGGTGTGCGTTTTCTTGCCGGCTCACTAGCAATTCTCGCTTCCTGCCGTTTGCGCAAACGCTGCACCGCGTCCTCGGTTCGTTCCTTCGAGGCATCGAGGATGCTTACGTCGATTCCCCCAGCCAGGGCTTGCTCGGCAATACCGGAGCCCATGTGACCGCCTCCGACAATACCTATCCGCTCAATTTTTCCGTATTTGTTTATGGCCCTCTGTGCTGTTTGGCTGGCCATTTCCTTCGTAAAGTAGACGCTGATCAAATTCTTGGCTGAAGAAGTCGTCGACAGATCGGCAAAAGCCTCGGCTTCTTTTCTCAAACCGGCAGCAATGCCGTTGTTCAAACCTTCCTTGATCACCTCGAGGGCCATTCCAGGAGCCTGGTAAAAACCCTTCGTCCGCATTCTGACAGCTCTTTCGGACATCTTGATGATCGAGTCGCGTTTTTTCTCGCCGCCGTCTCGCTCCAGGCTCGATTCTTCAAGGCTCTGCCAGTATGTTCTTGGGTCAAAGCGTTCAGCCAGCATCTTCAATGCCAGCTCTTCCGCTCTGTCGATTAAATCTTCCAGCTCTACCAGTTCGTCCACCAGACCGAGTTCCAGTGCCTTGCGTGAATGAACAGGCTCGGCAGAAAGGATCATTTCCACAGCCGGTTTCAAGCCGATAAGTTGTCGCAGGCGCTGCGTTCCACCCAATCCAGGGACCAAACCGAGATTCACTTCCGGCAACCCCAATTGTGTGGAAGGCTCTCTCGTGGCTATTCTCTTGTTGCAGCAGAGTGCCAGCTCCAGCCCGCCACCGAGGCAGATGCCGTTGATGGCTGCAATTACCGGCATGTTGAGCGCGAGCAGCTTCTCGAAGGTAGCCACGCCTCGGCGAGAGAGGTCATACGCCACAGCTCTGTCGTCGAACTTGGAAATTTCTCTGATGTCGGCGCCAGCCACAAAAATGTCTGGTTTCGAGGACGTGAATACGACTGCTCTGGTCTCGGAGTCGGCAGCGATAAAGTCAAGTGACTGCCCGCAGCGGTTAAGAACGTCCGATGAGAGCGCGTTTACGCCACCTGGCGTGTTGAGAGTGAGAATGGATACGCCTGACGGTCGCCGAACCAAAGTCAGTTCTCGCCCCCAGCTCCCTGTTGTCACTTCCTGCTCTGCTGCCAGTTGACTCACTTCTATTAGCCCTCTTGAAACAAGCTTTCTTTATAGCAACTTAGAAGGAAATCGTTCAAGCCAGCCATTTGCCTTGCGCTTGCTGCTTGATTGAATGAAAGACTGGCTATAGGTGGGTGTTTTAACTCGTACATCGGTTTTGGCTCTTGCTATCGGGCAGATTTGCTCGCAGCCAGATAAATTTAATTTGAACTGGATTGAGTGCAGGAGCACGATCCAGCAAAATAACTTGCTTTTGATGGGTAGCTTATGAAGCTGTTCTCTTTGATCGGCGACAGCTTCCAGGCAACGATGCGCGGTTCCTGAAGAAAGGCGAGTGACGGCTTTGACGATGTGCCATCAGGATCGCCCGCCAGTCAACGTTATGGGTTCATGCTGGTAATAATATTACCTAAGGAATAACCGAACAGTACCGATGGCGATGTCATCTCTTTGGGCAGAAGGTAGGCATCGGATCTACTATTGTCGCTTTCCGAGCATGCCTCTAGCAGCAGCTCCAGACCTGTTTCGAAACGCTGATCGAGAATAGAGAAGCTGCCGAACTGTTCGCCCCGATATATGTATCCGAGCACCTCGAATCCAGTGCTATCGCCGACTGCCAGACATGCTGTCTCCTCTCTTTCCACCAACCTGGAGACCAATTTTGGAAAATGTCTCGTGAGCGGGACACTGTCTTGACTGTCGACGGGAATACCGAAAAAGAGTGAAGACATGCACAGCACTACTTCGATGGGCAATGCATAAATTAGCAGTTGTGTCTCTTCCAGTTGCAGGTCAGCCAGCATCGCCCGTAATGTGCCTTCCACATCAGGCTTCGATTCGTGATTCTTCTTGCCGTACACACAACCGACTGCTCGTCCTTTGTAAAGTAGGGCAGCCGACCGGGAAAGGGCAACTTCGGATTCTGCTTTAATGCATCCTGTCAGCTTGCTTGCTTCCAGATCGCGCATGAGATTCTCGATGTTGAAGTCACCACCGCGCATGGTCAGATCGGCGCGCCCATCTGGGTGCGGCATGATCATATCGATAGCTCGCTTGACTTCGAAATTGCGCGGATAGGAGTCTGCCCACACGGCAAAGGCTGTCTCAGCTTCGCTTGGCAGACCTCCCTGGACGCGTTCCGTTGTTCCCAGCATGTAAGCAAACGTCATCAGCGCGCGCTCGTTGCTCATACACACGAATGTCGCCGGCACGATTTGACCGGGAGTGAGCTCTCCCTGACTGGGAATAAAGGCAGCGATCTCAGATGGCAATAAAACTGCGGAATACCCGCCTGGTTCGGGTTCTCCAACCCGACACATAACGCTCTGTCCTGCCTTGAATGTAAGTTCTTCGGTCATGTCCTTGTCCGCATAGGGTCAGACGATCATGAAAAAATCGGTCGCCAGAGACTCCATATTTCTAAGCCACATGGTAGCAGCTTGACAATGAGGCGTTCGCCTGACTGCACTTATAGGCGGCGAGAGCTTCTTTACAAAAAAGTACGCCGAACGAATGGTTTGCTGCGACAATTATCAATCACTCGCCTTTCGGAGGTGGGAGTTAGTGACTGAGAAATGGCTGTCTCTCCAAGCCGGTTTAATACTTTCCATGGTGCTACTTTGTGCACAAGGTTGCACTGTCCATGAGGCGAGCAAAATCGCCTCCGATACTAGTATCAAGGATGGTGCCAGTCAGACCCTGACAGAGAACGAGAAAACCAGCGAATCATCTGCGAAAAACAAGCCAGTCAGTGCGGAAGAGTATGCCTCTTTCGTCAACGATGTCACCACGTTGGCTGCTCAGGCGGATCAACGGATGGAGGACGGATGGATTTGCAATCGTGAATCGCGATCGCTCAAATCAGGCTACCGGCAGGTATCTCCTCAAGTCAAGGCAGCGTTTGCCATGGACTATCATAAGATGGTCGAGGCGAGCGGGCAAAACCTGGCGATGGACTTAGACAGTTATTTGCCGTTCACACGGCGGCTCGAATTCGCCCTGCAGTGGTGGAGAAAATCGAGCTACAAAGAGGCTTTCCAGGAGTCGAAGCCGAACAAGAGATTGATTTGGCTCTATGAGTCGATACTGGATGCTGGTGAGTTATGGTGGCGGACGTTCGAAACGCGCAATCCCAAGCTCGTCAATTCCGCCGCTACGCTTGCTCACGACAAAGAGCAGGACATGGTCTTCAACTATTCGGAGGCGGAGGGAAAACCGAGTACGTTTAGCGAGCTGTATCACAAATGGAAGAATGATCTGTGAATCCGAAAGACTCGAGCAGAGAAAGAATCAAGCGCGAGGCACTCTTTCAAAAGAGGCTTGCCGAGCTGAGAGCCGAGAACAATCAGTTTCCCTGGATGCTCGAGGCAACACCTGAGTTCGAGATTCCCAAAGAGGAGTCGAAACTTTTTGTCGATCGATATATCGAAGACCCCACTCTTTCTGATGAAGAGGTGGAGCGACGAGCCCTCCTCGACTTGACCTCGTACAATTTCTGGTCGTTCTATAAGCGTCTTAACTACGAACATCGCAGAGCCCGTCGATATGAGCGGGATCTGTCGCTGTTGCTGGTTGCCATCGATGCGTTCGAGACGATTGCCACCGATCACGGTTTGACTTTTGAGAATCAGGTGATTCTGTCGGTCGGACGTATACTCCTTGGCGCCGTCCGAGACGTCGATGTCGCCGGTCGGTGTCGAGACGATACGTTCGGAGTGATTCTGCCCGAGACCTCCATATCCGGTGCCGAAATAGCTGCCGAGCGCATTCGGACAAACATGGAACAGCAGGTCGTATCCGCAGGTTCCAAACAGGTGTTGATCACCGTCAGTGTCGGCGGCACCAGCTCAGGTGAAAATGATCCGGTCGACATCATGGTGGGGCGCGCCATCGAAGCACTGAAGGGATGCTTTGCTGAAGGTGGGAATCAAATAGATTTGGTGTAGGAAACTAAAGCCGAACGGATCGACGGAGAGATGGAGAGACGGATGACAACGCAGAAGTTGACATGGGTAGGGATGACGGTAGGCGACCATGTCATCGAGAAGCAGCTAGGCGACGGCACTTTCTTTTGGGTCTACCAGGGGACTGACTCCTACGGGCAGAAGATGATTTTCAAAGTTGCTAAGCCTGACGAATATGTGGATAAAGTTGTCGAACCAAATGTTGATACCACTGAGGCGAAGTTCGTTTATACAGGTGCCGTGATGAACGTTCGTCCGCATGCAAACGCACTTTTAGACGATCAGGTGGCTCGATTCGAAAGAGTCTCCGATCAATGCCTGGTGAAAACCAGCAATGTAGGCGAGATTGCCGGACTCCCCTATGTGACGATGCCGTTCATCGAGGGAACGAATCTGCGCTCCTTGGCAAACGCCAACAAAGTCCATGCCAAGTTTTTGCTCAACTTTCTTCTAACCA
>CAYTDR010000296.1:0-245 GCA_964436185.1 uncultured Candidatus Obscuribacterales bacterium
GGAGTTCGTGGACGCAGAAGTTGAAGGCTACTTTGAGTTCGGCCCAAACAATTCCGGCTCGTTCCAATTCGGGTATGTCCAAGGTGAAATCGACTACCGCAACGGCATTCGTGACGGCCATCTGTGCGTCGAATTCACCTTCGATGGCAATGATGAGATGGACCCCGCTCAAGGTCGAGGTTGGGCCGTCCTTGACGGGAATGAGATCAATGGGATGATTGTCTTCCATCAAGGCGACGAGTCCG
>CAYTDR010000296.1:255-5894 GCA_964436185.1 uncultured Candidatus Obscuribacterales bacterium
CAAGGCGGAAATGAAAGCGAAACGGAAATAGCGATGGGCGACATCAGCAAGAAGTTGCACAGAAAGCTCGCAGTGAACGCAGGCAATTTGCCGACCAAGGAGCCAAAGCGACGTCCGGGCGAGCCACTTCCCGGTGGCGTCCGGGATATCGCAATGCTCATCAAGGATGGGCTCAATCCCATCCACGCTGTCTACGCCTTCATCCAGCAGATCAGTTCGCAGTTCGCTGAAGGTGTGTCACAACTGCCAGAGATGAAGGCGTATGCCACGCTGGCTGGTGATGCCGAGGAAGAGTGCCTGCCTTCGGGGCCGCCCATGAGTCCGTTGACCGGCAGTTACTTCACCTGCTGGGCGTTCTACGACCTGCGGTTTGGAAAAGACGGCGACACCATCGGGAAGTGCGAGATCGACGCCAACGACATCTTCCTGTTGAATCCCGACCAGTTGGACGCCCTCAAGAAGCTGTCCGAATCCCGGATGGGGATCTACGAGCATGTCGGGGCAGCAGATGGCTTCGTCCGCCTACGAGAATTGATCACCGGCGACGAATTCCCGTGCCTTAGCACATCTGGCTATCAGGGATGTCCCGGCGAACTCTGGTATGTCAGGCGGCTCCCGCCATTGTTGCCGGAACTGGCATCCTTTCACATCCTCTTCACGCCCCCATACATCCTGATCGAATCCACGAAGGATGACTGGACGCAGTTCCTCAAACGAACGCTGCTCAAGGTGGAGGGCATCAATGACCGTGACCGGCTCCACCGCCTGCTGAAATTCGGTCTCGACACGAACTACTGGAACGAGTTCGTGTTCAAGGCGTACGACCATCACCAAGCTCAGGCCATTTTCCTCGCCGGGATTCCTGACCTGAAGGCCACGCTTCCCCATACTTAACACGGACAATCTGAAACGGTGACGCCGCCCATCGTAGTTGGCGAAGTGTGATCGTTCGGTTGCCAGCCCCCGGATCTGCCTACGAAGTAACCACAGCCGTATCTCGATGAGCCGCTCATTGATTTCTATGGACAGTTTCTTCGAGTTCGTCGATCAATGCCACTTGACCCGAGTTGATCTTCCGTTTTGCCGTAGCGAGATCGAAGAAGTCCGCACGGTCGATTTCGGGAAAGTCCATCTGGTGTCCTGACCGTGGTGGCCATTCCATCGTGAACTTATTGCTGACGATTGAGCTTGGATCACAGTCACCCTCGAACGCCCAAGCGTGAACGATTTTTCCACCTTTCTGTTTCACCGGCGACAAAGCAATGAACGGACCTGTTGGAACCACACCGGTCTCCTCCTCACACTCGCGTTTGGCGGCTTCGAGCAAATCTTCATCCGATTCAGGCTCCCCCTTGGGAATCGACCAAGCCCCTTCATCCTTGTCCTTGAAAAATGGGCCACCGGGATGAGCCAGAAGCACCTGCAACTTGCTATCCTGAAATCGGTACATCAACAAACCCGCACTGACTCTGGGCATAGAAGTGACTATTCCTTCGCGATCTTCCTAAACGTCAAATTGATCCTCTCGCCGACGACCTCTGTCGCTTTCGGGACTTCGTGTTTCCTGAATTGCTGCATCGTTCCCGCCATGTTGATCAGCGTTCCGTTGCTCACCGGAAACGACTTCGTTTCTTTCGACGTGTTGTGCCGAATCCGAAACGTCCGGCTCGCTCCCAACGACAGTGACCCGATCACGTTGCCCATCTCCGGTTCGTTGTCAGCGTGCCATCCGATGCTGTCCGAACCTGATCGATATCGGTTGAGAAGACAGTAATTGTACTCCCCTTTCACAGCCTCGATCTTCTCCTTGATATCCAGCAATGTTGGAGTCCAGAGCAAAGCCACGTTCGCCGTGCCCGAATATCGATAAGTCACGCCTTCGTCACCATAGGAAGCCGTGAGCCGGGGTTGCAGGTGGCCAAAAACCCCAGGCTTCTGTTCCCATGCGGCATGGGTCATCAACTCGATGAAGTAGCGGTCAGCTAGGTCGGACGGCAGAAAGGCATCGTCGTAAAGAATCAGTCCGCCATCCGCCAATTCGATTGTTTCCATTGGTTTTATACACACCACGGCAGCATCTGACGGCACCGAGGGTAGTTGCTGCATCCCCAGAAGTCTTCTCCCTTCTGATCACCCTTTTTAGCAGTCCGAAGGACCATCGGCGAGTCGCATTTCGGGCAGATCGGAGTGCCTTGCTGATGTTTCTCTGACTTCTTTGAGGCCGCACGTTCTCCGATGGCCTGTTGAACTTGTTCGGAAATCTGCTGAGGGACGTAACCGGACGCCGCACGAACACGCAGCAGTAGCAAGCCAGCGGCCTCGAAGACTTCATCGACGAAATGATCTCGATCCTGTCGGTCACGCCGGGCATGAGTCGCATCATCCAGTTCGACACCAAGAATGGGCCTCATCGTGGTCGGATCGCACAGAAGAAAATCCACATGCTTTCGGTCGATCCTGTTTCGAGATGACTGGTTTTCGTTGGGCGACGCGCGGGGTGTCGTCCCCACTGGGCAACCGTGGGCGGTCTGGTGGCGACAGGCAATGTGTGGCTATCGGCGGGATTCCGTAAGTTATTGGGTGCGTCGGTCGATGTGACCGATGCACCCAAGTCTCGGCACGCACGTGCAGACACTCCGAAGCGACGTTCGGAGTTGGTGCGTCTCGGCGTGAGCAACGTCGGAGGAGGTCGGACTTACGTTCGACATCGCAATGTACCCTCTCCCCACGACCAAGCAGCCGGCTTTAATGGACTCGAGGGGCACGCAGCAACTCAAAAGTGTCAGTTGAATTACCTCGGAAAAATAACTCGCCAGTTCTCAATTCCGTGGCAGAGTCATTTCCGAACTCGCGCTTTGACGTCGGCTTTGAACTTAACCTAAAGATTGCACGGCAGTGAAGTTCCTTCAAGGCATGTTTGGGAATGTCGTCCGGGGATTGTGAGACGAGGACGAGGTGAATGCCAGCCTCACGAGCCACCTTGGCCAAATTAACCAAGCCATCGCCGATTTCGGGAACTTGGTCCAGCAATGCTGCCACTTCGTCAATCAGAACCACCAGGTCAAACGTGTGGCCAGGATTGCGAAGGCGATCATTTTGTTCG
Source organism: uncultured Candidatus Obscuribacterales bacterium (assembly GCA_964436185.1). Taxonomy (GTDB): domain Bacteria; phylum Cyanobacteriota; class Vampirovibrionia; order Obscuribacterales; family Obscuribacteraceae; genus CAYTDR01. The sequence goes on from CAYTDR010000296.1 coordinate 3,359, forward strand.
TCGACGACTTTGCGAACCATGTGGTACGCCGTTGCGGCGCGGTCTGCTGCATCCCAGAGAAGATCGGCAGGGATCTGTTCGATGCTCTTGGGCTTCGCGATATCAATGGCGGCAATTTTGATCCGGTCGGGACCGACGCGCTGCAGCGAATGAAGCAAGCTGGTCACCAGGCTAGACTTCCCGCATCCCGTATCGCCTGCGATTAGGGCATGCGGAACCTTTGAAAAATCGGCAAATCGCACCTCGTCGTGCATGTTCATGCCGGCCACGAAGGGAATGCCGTCCGCAGGAAGCGTCGAAACGCATGCCCGAAAGTCGACAGCCAATGGTGGTTCACGCGGAATGGCAATTTCGACGACGTCGCCGCGTCTAATAACGTAAACGCGAGATTTGGCCGCCAAAACATCCCGCAAGTCGCGCTCAAGTGTACGAGGAACTCGCGCCTGAAGATTGGTGAGACAGCAGTGTAACACAAACCAGCCGTGATTCGGCTGCTCTCGCTTCACTACCAGCGGAAAGTGCCGTTCGTGGCATACCCGCTCGATCAACTCAACGTTAACAGTGCCCATCGTCGTTCCCTCTTTCGGCGGATGCCCACGCCATTTCGACAACCCATGCATCCGGGCATGGACCAGTGATCCGACAAACTGCGGTCCAAACGACGTGACCAAATCGCTCGGCGACTTCGCTCCATTTCGGACAAAATACTTGAGGGGATTAGCCTGTCCTCGCGAGTATTACAAATCTCCTGGTGTTCGCACCACTTATCCCGGAACAGATCCTTTGCTGGCCGACGGTCACGAACGACGAGATCAGATCTTGGACCGAGGACGGTGGTGGCGGAGTCATCTTGGGCGCGGCAGTGGAAGGTGGCGGACTAAATAAACGCCTCGGGCGATGTGCCCGACGGGCGTAACGGACATTTGTGGTATAGGCAACAGGTTGCGACGGATAGCGATTGGGGGGTTATTCCGTACATTTGGTACTGCGATGACGGTATAGTAGATCGGAGTTGGAAGTAAAGCGTGAGCTAGCTTGAGGATTCTTGCATCGATAAACGTCAAGGAATCCAACCGTTTGCCGTCCGGTGAGCAGGCAAACCGTGATCAAGCTGTTGCAGAGTGTCATCAGTTTGCCGGGCAAGCCATTTGACATCGCAATGAGTTCGCCAATTGCCTGATCCCGGTCCGCGAGTCGTATCTGGAGCGAACCGAACAGGCGCAGTACGAATTGGCGTACTTCGATGTCTGAGAGATGCGGAAGTATGAATGCTTCCGTCTTGCAATAAGGTCGCAGCCATTTTGATTCTGGAAAAACCGTATTCTGTCCGATCAGAATGAGTCGCAGCTGTTTGGCCGCTGCAGACTTCGACAGGCAAGAAAGGGAAGGCGAGCGATAAAAATTCCCAGCATGAACATTGTCCAATACCAGGACTGGTTGCGAAGTTGATTGTTTGATCAAGGTTGTCGTGAATTCGTCGACCGACTGCACCTTAGTGGGTACGGGCAGATTCTGGCCCAGAAAGCTGGCAAAATCACTCTCGTTTTCGGGATCCCATTTGTATTCCAGACAATTTACAAAAGTTGTTTCGCGGCGCGAGAATACCTGCCTGGCAAAAACCGATTTCCCCAGCGATGGAGGTCCCGGAATCGTGATACTCGGTACGTCGATTTCGCGGAATCGCTGCAATTCCATATCCCGGTTGATTAGTGCCACCGGGTCGATTGAATCTGGCTGCGCGATGGGATTCAGATACCGGATACCGAGTTGTGCTATGATGTGCGACTGTAATGTTTCATTAGTGTCATCGCCATCCATGACGCTTTGCAGAGTTCTGTCATCCAAATAGACCACCCCCACCGGAAGTTCCTTCCATGCATGCTGACCCACCGACTCGTTACCAGCCCCCACGATCATTAGTTGCTGCCTGGCTGCAATCTGGCTAGTTTTTTCCAGCAGCGACTCGCGAGCCTCGCCGTTCCACTGGTCCACGACAAGCAACTGGACCGGGAGTGAACACCCTTTCAATTTCAGATTAGTCATGTTCAGTTCGTAACACATGACTCCTCGGTCGCAAGAGATCAATTGGCACCATTTTTTTGACACTGGTCGCTGCATTGCGTTCGAATCAAGGCGGGCGGTCATCGGTTGTTCCTTCATCCAAAAGGCTATTGTGTGGACGCAGTTCTGACCCGGTTTTACCATTCGAATTTGACAACACTAGACGGAATTACGACGTTTTTTCGGATCGTGCCAAGCCGCACGCTTTTCAGAAACGTGCAGGTCACTCGTGCTGCTAAGCACCACTGAAACGAGAGAAAAATGACCACTTCACCCGGCCCGGAGAGAAATGTGCAAATTGGCACAAACGACCTGATCGATGACCTGTGGATGGCGATTAACCGCGAAAATAGCGTGGCGGAAGTTGCCCGCAAAGCTGGCGTACATCGCGCGATGCTGCAGAAATTCATAGACCACAGAAAGCCAACACCTAACCTGGTGACTGCCGCAAAGGTTGCCAGCGCTCTCGGGTACA
>CAYTDR010000296.1:5904-8448 GCA_964436185.1 uncultured Candidatus Obscuribacterales bacterium
TGAAACGGTGTGATGACGCCATCGCCGATTCGGGCCTGGCAATTCGGGCTGGAGCAGATGCTCTGGTCGGCCGCATTGACAAAGATGTTTTCCCTGTGGCCATGCTGGGGGCGTTGCCGATACCAGTTTTTTGTACGGACTTGTCGACGGGTGACTTTCAAGTCATCAATACCGAATTTGCCCGGTTGTTCAACTATGAGAACCCGCACGTAATGCTCAACGTGAATGCGAAGGAACTCTATCGCAAGAAGGAAGATCGGGAAAAATGGATTGGGTTCCTGAACAAGTCGATCGGAGACGGACGGCAGTACAGTTCCGCCTACATTCTGGACCTCTTCAATCGAGCTGCGCGTAAGCGTACTTCAGTGGCCGAGATCACACGCGTGCTCGAAGTTGGCGGAAAGCGTTACGCCGTAGGATTTGCCTTCGACGTGTCTGAGCATCAGCTCATCAGTGAGATGCGTGCGAACTCGCTCGCCGCAATTAAGGAACTATTGGACAATGAAGATCTGAATATTGGTGTGCACAGGTTGATTTCGCAGGACGGAGAGATTCGTGTCAAAGACTTGAATCGCCGGGCTTGGACACTTGTCGGAGCAGGTGACGACTGGTGGAATCGCATTCAGAGTGTTTCTAGCCTGGAAGAGAATCCGGCAACAGGGGAAATCCTTAAGACACTCAATGACGGTGGGGGACTACGGAAAAATCATTTCTGTACCTACATTGAGCACAATTCCAAAGGCACACGCCCTTCCGTCCCAGTCATTATCAATGAGTACGGAATTAGACACCCAGCCGCTGCAATTGGGATCGATCCCGAGCAGAACCCCAAACTATGTGGAATCTTGACGGCGGTCAGGGATACTAGAATCCCTGACGACATCATCAGCCTGTTAAACACATACGGCCCGCGAAACCCAATGCTAGAGGACGCGGGAGTTAACACGCTGGTGAAGGTTCCGATCGATGCCAAACAAACAGACCTGGAATTCGAATTCCGATTTGCGAATCTGCCCGTGAAACGAGAACTGGTCCGTCGCGGCAGGCTGAAAGCACAACCGAGTAGCGGACCTGAACCGGGAGTTCGATATGACGCCGATGGCATCGAAAGTGTCGACGGAAAGTCCGAAGAGCAGCTGTTTGACGAATACGGACAACGGTACAAAGAAGTAGATGCCCTGGTGTTCGGCGAAAAAGTGGAGATTCAGCTGATTGAGGATCATCCTGTCCTAGATGCTTCAGACACGCTTAGCGAGGTGAAACAGCACAAGAAAGTGCATGTCGTCAAGATTCCTCACAAGGACGAAAACGGTGAAGTAGTCAGTATCGAGGTCTACTTCTGGGATGTCACAAGGGAAGAAGAGGTGTTTGGAAAACTGAGAACGGCATACCGCCCATGGAACTACCTGGACGATATTCCCGTTCCGATCTACAGAAAAGACAGTAAACTACGTTTCATCTACTGTAATACCGCATACGTCGATGACATCAAGAAGATCTCAAAAATCAAGATTAATTCCGTACGTGACATCATCGGTCTGGACGACTGGCAGATTCATAAAGAATCTGACGCCCATGAATACGTGAAAGACGATCGCTGGCTGATTGACAATCCGAGCAAAACAATTGAGCGGATCGAGCGGCACGGTGACGACTGGGTCAAGGTCATCAAGACGGCCATCGGCAGCTCGATACCATCGCTGGAATCATCACGCCCAGGCCAATCCCAGGTCGTCGCGATTCAAGGCATTTTCTGGAAGCTTGATCCCGCAGAAATGCAGCAGTTCCTGCGGATGGCTTTGCCGACGTCGCATTGATGGAATCATTTAAGGGAATAGAAACTGGCAATTCTAGAAATTCTGCGGAATTGTTGTTGAGTATCTCGAATTGAGAATTCGGACTTCCCACATTGGTAACGCAATGTCGGCTGAATACGCCAACTCTCTTGTGCGCGTCGGTCCGACAACACCGAGGTTACTTCGGTCGATGTGACCGACGCGTCGAATGTGTGGCAAGCGCTCAACCCGTCAATTCTTGACGAGCTCTTCATCCCAGGAATTCGAGATGTGATGACCAGCGATCATCCGGTGGTGAGGTCGTTCGCGCATGATTTCTTGGGAGAAGACCTCGACATGCGAACCTTTTGCCGGATCGATGTGTCACCTTCGCACGTTCCCGTGTCGCCAGAGAGTCACGGATCGATCTGGCACGATCCCTCAAGGAACTGGAGCAATCCCATGCAGACGAACCACCTCCATGAACAAGAACAGAGCGGTTTTTAACTGAGTGTACCGGCACGGCTTATTCAGAGATGGAAATCAGATGCCCCGACCGGTGCAAATGGGCTGGTCGGGGTTTTTGCATTTTTTGAGATCAGAGAAATGGTGAGGTGGCCGATGGAAGCGGTCGTGTTCATGGGCATTCAGGGATCAGGGAAATCATCCTTTTTCAAGGAGCGATTCTTCACGACCCACGTCCGCATCAGTCTTGATTTGCTGAAGACTCGAAACCGTGAACTGCGGCTACTCAATGAATGCCTCGGCA
>CAYTDR010000297.1:0-8443 GCA_964436185.1 uncultured Candidatus Obscuribacterales bacterium
GGCAGAAAATATCGATTTGAACACGGCTGAGGAACAAGCTCTGCAGATGAATTTCCTGTTAGAAGCTCAAAAAATTGGCGGCGCCGGAAAAAGTGATGTTGTAGCAAGGACCGCCGTTCGACTGGGATTGCATGGAAATTTCGAATTCGTCCTTCGATTTCAGGCACAGGGTGGAAATCCGGAACATCTAAATAAAGCGGGAAGAGACGTGAAAGGGTGTCGCGCCAGCAGAGCCGCGAATCTACAAGCTATGCCGGTTTCTCGAACGCGTTTACGGATAATTCACGATTAGCCGCGCCGATCATATAGATCTGTATTCACTTCTGTTAATCACGAATGAAAAAGTACGCTTCAATCCACAACCTACCCGGGTGGTAGAGCGGACTAATAACAGTTTTTCCGATCGATCAATCTATTTAGATAGTCACTATCACGCTGGTCTCTGAATTTCAATGTTTCCAGCGATCTTTTGTGCAACTCCGCCTATCGTTAGACCAAATTATTCAATGGCTTGTAAGTGAGTCTGTGTCCTGTTTTTAACAGGCTTTCATGTGTGCGGTGTGACACTAATATTTGCACTATTTTTCTTAACGTCCCATACATTCAAGACATGTTCTCGTTTAATATAGTGACTATGCATATCGGAACAGGTGGACATTATATGATGGCACAAGCTAAATACTTGAATGTATACGTTTATGGGCAGAAAAAGCGTCTTCCAAGTCTATTAAGTGCCATTACTGCATTGATTCGCGATGGTTGGTCTAAAGTAGACACCCATCCAAGAAATCGAGTTTCTGATGACGAAATTCAAGAATACAGATTTACCTCGAATGATACCACTGGCTTCTTGAGATTCTTTTGCAGCACTGACCAACCTTATCTTTTCTACCTGAGAGATTCCGGAATTTTAGGAGCTGATAGTCCAATCACGCTCCAGGACAATGATTTCCTCGTGCAGCATTTTGTCAAAACAGTCTTGAAGCCAGCATGCAGCGAAGTGGATGCGAAGGTTCAAGTGACCAGAGCTGTCAAGCATTAAGCTGAAGATTGCATTTTAACCCGCTGTTTCATTTTAAATGTGTTATCGCATACGTGGGCAATGAATTGATTGCTTGCCATGTTTGAGCGCGGCTATCTTGGCATTGTGAGTTTTGTTTGCGCCCTCAGTCTTCGTCTCAAATCGTGAACGGACTGCTGATCAAAGTGGCCTGAACGAGCCAGGATCGCAGCGTCATGACTTCTATTGTTCCTGCGAGCAGTTGTTCAATGCTATCTGTGCCGGGCTTTGGTTTCAGTTTTTTTATTTCACTGACAACCTTAGAGCGTTCTAATTATCATTAGCTTGGTCTCATAGAGTGGGTTGGCAATGATGGTAGAACGATCGATATATAGGCTAGTCGTCAGTCGATGTCTAGCCAGTGTGCAGTATGAGAAACAGGAGATGAGTGATGACACAAACCACGCTGATGAACAAGAAGTATCTCTTGAAGACCCGACCAGAGGGCAAGGTGGATAAGTCCACGTTCGAGCTTGTCAACGAGCCTGTTACTGCGTTGCAAGATGGCGAATTTTTGCTGAAAAATCTGTATTTATCGATCGATCCTACCAACAGGATCTGGGTTTCCGATCAAGAGCAATACATGCCACCAGTACAGATCGGAGAAGTGATGCGTGGTCTGGGGCTTGGACGTGTAGTTGAATCGAAGAACTCGAATTTCCCGGTGGGCCACCTGGTGACTGGTCTGGTTGGTTGGCAGGAATACATGCACTGCACTGGAAACGAAGGTTGGCCGTACGCCTTGATTGATAAGGACAGTCCGTTATCGCCTGAGATAATTGTAGGCGCCGCAGGAATGACCGGATTGACTGCCTATGTCGGTGTCATGAAGATTCTCCATCCGAAAGAGGGTGAGACGGTAGTGATCTCCGGTGCCGCTGGTGCCGTGGGCAGTATTGCAGGACAGCTGGCAAAATTAGAGGGTGCCCGTGTTGTCGGTATTGCCGGCAGTGACGAGAAGTGCCAGTGGATTAAGGCCGAGCTGGGTTTCGACGAAGCGGTCAATTACAAGCATTCCGACTGGAAAGAGAAGCTGGCGGCTGCCACTCCCAATGGTATCGACGGCAATTTCGAAAATGTTGGTGGCGAAATCATGCAGGCAGTGTTTTCAAGACTCAATCTGCATTCTCGAGTCGCGCTTTGCGGGCTAATCTCATCTTATAATGACTCGAACGATGAGAAAACGAGGATCAGTCTGTCTCCAGTGCTCATGAAGAGAGTACTAATACAAGGATTTATCGTCTCTGACTATGCGGACAAGTTCGGAAGATTCACGAACAAACTAGCGGGTTGGATTGCCGAAGGCAAAATCAAGTCCAAAGAGACAATCGTCGAAGGGCTGGAAAGTGCACCTGAGGCACTCAATCAACTGTTCGAGGGCGGCAACACCGGCAAGCTGTTGGTGAAGATCTCGGCGCCATAGTCGACGACGATTTAAGCGCGAACCATTTCGTTGGACTCGAATCAAGCATAGAATGCTGAAAGCGCAGTGACACCACCGGTGGAGCCGGTGACTGTTGCTTCGCTTTTTCAGGCTGTCGATCTCTTGGAGATTTTGTGGTTTCCGGGGAGTGAAGCGCGTTCTATCGCTTCGAGCAAGAGTGTCTTATATTTGCCGTGTCCTGGATGTCCGTGGCACTAAATATGGTGCTAGCGTCTTACGGTTTGAATGAGTCTAGGAACCTGTTGAATTCTGGGTCTGCGGGGTTCTGAGTAGTTGCTTCGACCCAGTAGAGACCTTGCTGGTTGATATAGAATCGGTCCATCACTGCGGCTTTTCCAACCTGAGCCTGGAATTGCTTTCCGACTCCAGTGGGAGTCTTCAGGTCACGTACGAATGTGTACTTGGCATCGAACCCCATCTGTTTGAATTGCAACTTGCTTCCAGCGAGGATATTCAGCGCGAAGTTTTGCAGCACGGTGTCGTCCTTGTTGCCCTTTGCCTTATCCTGCTCGAAATTTCGTTTGAAAATACCTACCTTGAATGACATTTTGCCTTTTTGCGAGGCATAAAGAACAGTCCCTTCCTTATCCTTTTCTTCCATTTTTATGGGAGCGGGCATCTCGAAACTGACAGTGGCGCCAGGTATCGACATTTTTTGCCAGGTTCCGGCTGGTTGGTTCTGCGCACGACAGTGCCAGGACTCCATAGGACAGAAGAGAGGCAAGAGCGAATAGATGCTCAAGAGTACAAATGGTTTGATTCTCATGCCGTTTCCTTTCAGTTCGGCGAATTTGCATCGCCTCCGGTGCTCCAACCAGCTAATCATGACCAGCCGGTAGCATTGATTATATTAGTTCGGACAGCGTATTGCTCTCATCTTGTAAAACGCCATACCTCCAGCCTTGACGACCTGTTGACAAGCGCAATATCCTTACCTCAGGTCCAATTTTGCTCTTCCCAATCTGAAAGTTCGGCTCTGTTAATCAATCCGCGACGGAAAGACAGATTGAGTGCACGGCACCTATGGTTATACTCGTCTTCTTCTGAAGCACCTTTGATAGGAATGCCCAGCTTGGTGTAAAGGCACTTCAATCGGGCTTGAACTGCCTTGTCAGTTATATACAGGCGCTTCGCTATCGCTCGATCGGTGAATCCGATCGCAATGCAAACGAGAACCTCGAATTCAGCGTTAGTAAGTCCTGTCGTGCCCTCGCTTCGTCTGGCGATTCTCTGAATGCGGGGATGAATCCAGCAATCTCCTTCCAATACAGCGTTGGCCGCGTCGATAATTTGTTGGTCCGTCGAGTCTTTTAAGACATAACCAAATGCGCCATCGGATGGAACGATCTTCCACAGTTTGCGCACGAAAACCTCGTCCGAATGGTTCGATAGGATGATGATCGCGGTTTTCGGCAGTTCTTTCAGGATGTGTTCTGCCGACTTTATTCCTGACATAACGGGCATTTCGATGTCGAGAAACACCATAGTAGGCTTATGTATTCGAACCAGTTCGAGCGCTTTCTGACCGTCGTCTGCTTCGTAAATCGGCGCTTGATGCGAAAGTTTACTGCTGAGCAGCTCCTTGAGCCAGGTTCGCTCGCGCTCCTGATCGTCCGCGATCACTATGGTCATCTGGTGTCGCTTATCTCCGGCGTTCACTGTTAGTCACCTGATTATTGTAACGTCTTGCCCGGAAAAGAATTTGTTGATTGTGTGCTTGCATTTATTTCACGCTAGTCGATTGAACACGAGCTTGCAAATTGCGCGCAACGTAGCGAACACGCCCCAGCCTCCGGAGGCGATTGCTTCAAAGCTCGGCACGCCCTGAAAGTTACACTCACTATCCATACGTTCTATCGGCATTGCCGTTGCCAGATCTCGCTTGTTGTACTGAATAACCCAGGGAATTTCCTTGAGACACAGGTTGAAATGTTTCAGGTTTTCAACCATATTCTCGAGCGAGTCCAGGTTGTCCTTCTGGCGGTGCACATCAGAATCAGCGACGAAAATTATTCCATCAACACCATTCAAAATTAGCTTGCGGCTGGCGTTATACTCCACTTGTCCCGGAACGGTGTAAAGGGAAATACGAGTTCTAAAGCCGCGGATCGAACCGAGATCAAGACCCATGAAGTCGAAGAACAATGTCCGCTCTGTTTCGGTCGCCAGGCTAATCAGATCACTTCTGCAGGTAGGGTTTACCTGGCTGAATATGTATTTCAGATTGGTAGTCTTGCCACCAAGGCCAGTGCCATAGTAAACGAGCTTCAGGTTAATCTCCTTTTTTGCAAAATCTAATATTGCCATTTGGATCTCCTTATTGGGGCTGGTTCTAGCAGTCTGCAAGCGGTATTTTGCCTATGCAGGCATACAAGTAGAATCGTTATGGTGGTAGGCTTTCCTCCTTAACGACTCAATACCTGAACGAGAAAGACTCTGTATCTCCTTTCAGAACGAGTAAATTCGAAAATCTGGATGAAAGGATGTGGATACACAGCGCGTTTTCGCTATACAACAATTCTTCCGTACCGGAGCGGAAAGAATAATCAGGTGCTCCTTAAGATCGAGTTGGTGATAACCCTAATCAGGTTTACTAACTACCCGAGCTCGCACATTCCGCGCTCGACCCGATTGCAAGCAGCTTAAGGAGGAGTCAGCCGCCGACTCCGCATGAAGGGAGATGCTTCGATAGGGACCAATAGCTGCGTTGGGTGAAAAATGTTTCGTTCCGAAACCCAGAGTTTGTCTTCGTTTTCGATTCTTCGGTTTTGCGTTCAACGGCAACGAAATTGATACCAGTGTGCTGACCCGAAGTTCAAAGATCTGCTCAGGCAAGGACCGCAGAATCTTTTCGCGAGTTCCAGGACCGAGAACTAGCCTGCTTTTGAGACCATCAGTTTCCGTTCTGCGGCAGCGAAATTGATACCAGTGTGCTGACCCGAACTTCAAAGATCTGCTCAGGCAAGGACCGCAGAATCTTTTCGCGAGTTCCAGGACCGAGAACTAGCCTGCTTTTGGGACCATCAGTTTCCGTTCAAAGGCAACGAAATTGATACTAGCGTGCCGGTCTCGAACTTCTCCGATCTGCTCCAGGCTACGACTGCGCCAATCTCTACGGCACGTTCCTGAATGTTCTTGAGACCTCTCGACTGTGTGCTCCTGGAGTCTTGAAAGCCCTTGCCATTGTCTTCTATGCAAACAGTCAGCTTGTTGGCGATTCTCTTCACTGTGACCTGAGCGTGGGTGGCTTGCGAATGCTTCTCGACGTTATTGAGAGCTTCCTGAGTGGCGCGGTAGATGGCAAACTTGGCATCCAGATCGAGCGGAATCTCGGATTGTGCAGACGAGAGGCTCGACACCAGGACGGTTTCGATCATGCTTGCTCGTTTGAAACGATCGACGAGCGTTCGTATGGATGGAATCAAACCTGCCTCAGCGAGCAGGCGGGGATGCAGCTCGGAGAGCACTTCGTTGACATCTTCGGCGATTTGAGAAAGACGCTGATTGATATCAGTGTGCATTGGATCGTCTTTATCAATCAGTCGATCACTGAGTTGTCCGATTGTTTGTAGTTGCGGCAGTATGACGCGATTGATCTCTTTTGTGATGCTTTTTCGTTCTGCCTCGATCGCCAGATGCTCGAACAGAGAGCAATCTCGATTGATCAGGCTGCCCCATTCTTCTTGCGCCACAGCCAAAATGGTATCAAACTCTTGCAGTCTGATCTGAGTAAGTTGCCCGATGAGAGTCAGTATGTCTTCCTTTTGCGGCTGGGTTTCCGGAATGGATATGATCAGGTCGCACTCAGGTGAGCTATCTTCCTTCACTGCAAACTGGTACTCGGCGGCAGCCACTGCGAGCCAGCATTCAAAAGAGTTGAAGTCGTGATTTCCGGGTGCCAGCCATTCGGCAGACGAGACGAGCTTGTCGACACAGCGAACTTCGATGATACTATCTTTGGAGTCACGCTTATAAGTGACAAAAAGCAGATCATTGCCTGAGTTGTAGAACATCTTCAGCACTGTTTGCATAGCCCGATACACGCACAATTGCTGTAATTCAGAGAGATTGCATTCCTCCACGTGTTCGGTGAAAACAACGCTTCGATTGCTCAGGCGCGCGTATCTTTGGCAAACGTTGCTCAGAGCCGGGATAAGACCGAGTTCCTCCAGGTCCACCGGATGTAGCTCTCCGAGCAAGTCTCGTATTGACCCGACAATCTTGTGGATCTCCTCGGAGAGCACGTCGGTGCCGTTATCTTTGCTGGGACGTTGAATGGCTCGTGTCAAACGAGACAACGATGGCAGGATCTCATCATGAAGATCTTTCGCCACTCGCCGCCTTTCTTGTTCAATTGCCTTGAACTCGATGTCGAACTTAATGGCGCGTGCTTGCTTCGTCCAGCGAGCTCGTCGATCGTTGATCAAGGCGCTGAGGGCGGAAAACTCGTCCTGCATTTCCTTTGCTTTGAGGTTCTCGCTGACCGGACTATTCGTCATATGCGTCAAATTTTGCAGCAGTTGCTCAGGTCGATTAAGTCTGCTGAAAGTCGTTTGTTGAACCATCACCACCCTATTCCTAATTTAGCACCCGCATGCGCAGCACAGCACACTCTCTATTGTGCACAACATGAAGCTCGACCGTTCTGATGAAACCATTAAACGTCGCCTGGGGTGAACCCTAGGTCATGGGTATGCACCCGATCAAAAAAATTCGCGATCCAACCTGGATTGGTTTGCTATAAGTATCTGGGGCGGTAGTAACTTCGACCGTCAACTAGTGGACGTAGGTCTGAACGGACCAAGGAAGCTTAGGAAATGACAACGAGCAAAGAGTCGCATACACCAAACCAGGATCTGATACTTAAAGAGAATTTCCGGATGCTTGTGCAGAGTGTAGCTGATTACTCGATTATCATGCTCGACGAAAAAGGTACGGTGCTCACCTGGAACGAGGGCGCAGAAAGGATTCACGGTTACACAGTCGAGGAGATCCTGGGCCACAGTTTCGCCATCTTTTATACAGAGGAAGCGCGAGAGCAGGGCCATCCGCAGCGCGAGCTCAAAGTCGCGTTAGAGTGCGGTCGCTGTGAAGAGGAAGGTTGGTGTGTCCGTAAGGATGGCTCGACACTCTGGACAAACGTCATAATTAGCCCCATTTATAACGAGATGGGCGTTCTGGTCGGTTTTTCGCAGGTGACAAGAGACTTGACGGAACTCAAGCTCGCTCGTCGAAGCGAGAAAATTTTGAGCCTGTTGGTGAATGGAGTCAAAGACTACGCTATCTTCATGCTCGATCCCAATGGCAGAGTGATGACGTGGAACGAAGGTGCGGAGCGGATCAACGGGTACAAGGCTGCCGAGATAATCGGCAGGCACTTCTCTGAGTTCTACACCAAAGAGGCTCGTGACAGCAATCACCCGAACAATGAGCTTGAGATTGCAACTCTAGAAGGAAGCTACGAGGAAGAAGGCTGGCGAGTAAGGAAGGATGGCACTATCTTTTGGGCCGGCGTAACGATTACGACGATCTACGACTACTCCAATGAGCTAGTTGGCTTCGCCAAGGTCACGAGAGACTTGACTGAAAGCAAGCTGGCTGCCCAAAAAGAAGAGATGTTCCGGCTTATGGTGAACGGAGTCACTGACTATGCAATCTTCATGCTCAGCCCGGACGGAATCATTCTGACATGGAATGAGGGCGCCGAACGCATTAAGGGGTATAGCGCCGACGAGATCATAGGTCAGCACTTTTCCATGTTCTATACAAAGGAAGCACAAAAGAGAAAGCATCCGCAAAACGAGCTTGAGATTGCTAGGACAGCCGGAAAGTACGAGGAAGAGGGTTGGCGTTTAAGAAAAGACGGCAATCTCTTTTGGGCCAGTGTCGTGATAAACGCCATCTACGACCAGGACAAGCTTATCGGTTTTGCCAAATTA
>CAYTDR010000298.1:0-8442 GCA_964436185.1 uncultured Candidatus Obscuribacterales bacterium
CTCTGCGCTCCTTAGCTGATTGAGAATATGAGCGACTGAAGGAACACGTTTGCATTTATCTTTCTCCAAACATTTGGCAATCAGTGTCTGCAGCATCGCAACGGTAGGACTCGAGCTTTCGGGAAAGGAAGGGGACTCCTTCAGATGCCTGTTCAACAGGTCGAGATCGTTCAACGCCTCGAACGGTGTGCGTCCGTAAATCATCTCGAAGAGCAGGCAACCGAAGGAATAGATATCAGTTCGTTCGTCGAGCTCTTCTTTCCGGATTTGCTCCGGGCTCATGTATAGCGGGCTTCCGGGAATTGCATCAGCAGCGGTGAGGGCAGGGCTCTCATCGGCTTCCACGGATTGAGCCAGTCCGAAATCAATTAGTATTGCCAGCTCTCGTCCTTCAACCTGGACGATCATGACATTGCTCGGCTTTAAATCTCGATGAATCAAACCCTTGCTATGCGCATGATTGAGAGCATGACAAATTTGTTCTGCGATGGTGATGGTGCGAACAAGAGGGAGTGGACCATCCTCCAAGAGCTGCTTGAGATCCACTCCTTCAATAAACTCTAGTACCAGATACGGTGAGTTGTCCGTCCCAACGCCAAAGTCATAAACAGTACCAATGTTGGTATGTTTAAGATTACTCGTTATTCTTGCCTCTTTTTGGAAACGAACGAACTGCTTGGGCGTCCATCCTCCTGATTGGAGAACTTTCAATGCAACCGTTCGCATTAGCGTCGTATCGTAGGCTTTATACACAACGCCTACGCCGCCACGAGAAAGCTCACATTCGATCTCATAACGCGACTCAAAGCCAGTATCGGGCGCTCTCGCGTGGGAAGCTTCCTGGTCAGTCATCAGTCTTCTCGGGTTCCAACAGCATCAGTAACTCTATATACCAACAAAACACCTGAGATCTTCGCACCCTGAAGATCTCAAGATAAAAAACAAAACCTTGAGCCCGGTTCTCAGTTTGCGGTCTCGAAAAGTTAATGAAGGCTTACTTAGATGACGACTCAGTCGGTTGTTTAGGTGTGTTGCGGCGAGGCTGATTGAGCGGATTCGTGGAGATTGCTGTCAAAACCTTCTCTTTGTCGCCCGCCAACCTGCGCGTAAGCTTCAGTCCGGTTTTCGACTCAATGCGCTGTTTCAACTTTTCTTTCGCCCACCGTGCCTTGCTCTTCAAATTGAGGAAGAAATATTTGTCCGGCGGCCAGAGGAACGAGGTTTCAAAATAGCACCAAATCGTGCAGCCCTGACAAAATCCCCAGGACCCCTCCTCCTTCTTGCGCGTCTGCACATGCGTGCTATGCCAGATTTCGTCCAGGTTCGAATGACCGTTCTCATGTTTGATCTTCAAACGCTCATCATTCATGTGATAGCAAGGGAGAAGAAGATGATCGTCCGGCGAGACGACAACAGTTGACGAAATCGCACGGCAGCGAGGTTTGCTGACCTGGTTTCCACCATCCATCTGAAACTGAGTGAATGCCCAGTTGATGCATACATTGTCGAACTTACCCAGGCGCTCGAGCTCGCGCATTCCTTCCTTGTTCAGCAACTCATTGCCGCAATATTCGAAGACGGGACCAAGCAAAACTACAACACCCAGCTCTTGAGCCAGACCGATCACATCTTCCATCTGTCCGATCGACTCAGGTGTAGCAGTTGCGATAATGCTGGGCTGTTCACCGAGTCGCTTGGCGATCTTTATGCTCTCGATTACTTTATCTAAACCGTTGATTCCGCGCTCTTTTTTGTATGCTTCCGGATCTGTCGTGGACAGTGAGAACTTCAAGTCATCTACCAAACCTCGCATGGCTTCTGCCTTTAGCGGGTAGAGAGTGCCTGTATTGGCCACGCTTGTGTAGAATCCCATTTCCTTTGCAGCTTTTAAAACTGTAGGCAACTGCTTATAGATCAGTGGCTCGCCACCGGTGAAGTCAACCACCTTAACGCCCAGCCGTTTGAGTGCAGCTAGATTTTCGATGATTACTTCTGTAGACGTTTCTTTGATTCCGACATTTTCAGCTTTGATCGGAATGTCACAATATGTGCAGCGAGAGTTGCACTTGTAGGTCAGGTAGTAATTAGCCAGAATAGGGGGCAAGACTGTCTCCTCCTGTATGTCAGCTAACGGTGTTCATTCACCAATTGACATCGATGGTCCGGCACGAGACATATACTAGCCCAAATACTAGAGTGAAGTGCTTTCGCTAGAGCACTTTGTCGATTGTAATAAGGAGTGAAGATGCAAAGACACCCATGGATTCTGAACAAGGCTAATTCTGTTCTTCTAATCATAGATGTTCAGGAGAAATTCAGAAGTGCCATGAGGAACCCTGAGGAGCTGGCTGCCAAGATAAACACGATGATTGACGGGGCAAAGATTCTCGGCGTACCTATAGTTGTCACGGAGCAGTACCCCAAGGGATTGGGGAAGACCTTCGAAGATATTACTGCGCACCTGGAAGAGCATCAGTACTTTGAGAAAGATTGCTTCAGCGCTTGTGGGGCCCCCGATTTAATGAGTTGGCTTTCTCAGACCGGCAGGCGCCAGGTCATGGTGTGTGGCATAGAAGCCCATATCTGCGTGAATCAAACCAGTCACGATCTCATTCACAATGGATTCGATGTGCACTTGATTACAGACGCCGTAGCAAGCAGAAGCCCTGAAAATAAGGAAATCGGTTTGCGCAAAATGCACGCAGCGGGTGCAGTAATGTCATGTGTAGAGATGGCCCTGTTCGAGATGCTGGTTGAGTCAGGCAATGAAACATTCAAGGCCGTTCAACGCCTCGTAAAATAGCGACCAGACCACGAGTAAAGATGAAGATACTTACTTCGCGAAGTTACAAAAGTGGCGTCAGCAAATGTTTTATGATTACTAAAGAAATTTGATACCAGAGCAAAATCGAGACTCCATCCTGCGAATTGTCAGTTGTTCCCCATCGGTTTCGAAAATTCCTCTAACGCATACTGACCCGGACTAGGCGTAACCTTAGTGCATGACAGCCGAAAGGTTGCAATGAGCAAGGAGAAGATCGACCGCTGATGAAATGGTCGAAGGATAAAGAAGTGAAGGCAATAAGACGGTCTTGGCAGAAGTCCTGGCAACTAGAGGTTGCCGGAAGGAGAAGTGCAGGATTTATCAGGGTTGCCAATTCCCTGACATTGACCCTTGCCAGTCTCTTGGTTTTTCAGTCGTCATGCCTCGCGGCACCGCCGGATGCAGACCCGACTACACCTCCGCTTGACGCACCGGAATTGACCGGTCCAATAGGACCGACAGATGACAAGACCGGTTTTCCTAAAGATAGAAGAAATATTCCTGCTAATCCCAGCGATTTGACGCCGCAACAGCTTAAAGAAGATTACGACGTAATCAACTTACAAGCAGAGGAGTTTCGCAAACGCTTTCTGCACGGTGAGGATATCGAGCTACGTCTGCCGATGCCCGATCAACTCATGCCGCTCGGCGGAAAGCTGCCACCGATCAGACTGGAAGCCAGTTACACCAGACCGATCTCGCTAAAAGATTGTGTTGACTACGCCATCGATCATAACCTGGCGATTCGCATTCAAGCCTCGACCACCGAATCACGCAAATGGCTATTATTCGGAAGCGTCGGACGGTTTTTGCCCGACATTCTGATGAACTATCGACAAGAATACCTGCAGGGCGGACGCCTCGTCAGTGGTGTCATTCCAGTAACGTTCTCAACCCCCAACGTAACCACCTCTGCCGGATTCCGCTACTTCGGATTTCAGGGCGGCGGAGTTGTTTTCGGTGCACTCTCCCAGTTGCATCAATTTAAAGCAGCGAAACAACAGTTGTTCGGGACGATTAACGACACTCTCCTCAATGTCACCACTGCCTACTATGAGATGGTGCGCAACGAGGCATTGCTCGAAATTCAAACTCGCGCGGTACAGGTGTCACAGGCACAGGTCAACCTAAACAGGCAGCTGGAGCGAGCCGGCACAGGCACCAGATTCCAGGTGCTGCAATCGGAGACACAGTTAGCTAGCGATCAGCAGAACCTGTTGACTCAAGAGGTCAATCTCCGCACAGCCGCCATCAATCTTGCCACCATTTTGAACTTGAACGCAGACGTCAACTTGCTCTCCGTCGAGAACAAGGTGAAGAAAGTACGTCTCGTCGATCCGAACATTAACATCAATAGACTGATCGGACTGGCCTCAGAGTACAGACCGGAGCTCAAACAGTTTCAACAGCTCAGGATAGCCGCCAAGCGCAACATTCAAGTGGCTGCAGCACCGCTCTATCCCCAACTGCAGTTCTTCGGTACCGTCACCGGAAGTGGTGCCACTCTCGGACGTTCATATGCTGTTTCGCAACCATCATTCAGAACGGTTACCGTCGCCGGTCCACCCCTTACCGGACCAGTTTTTCCCGATCCCTCCACAATCAACTTTCCTGTAGACAGTGCCTCTCTCGGTTTTGGTGGGGGAGGTTCGGGTAACGACAATGTTGTTTTGCCTGCGGGCAGCGTCTTCGTGCCACCACAAAAGGTTAGCAGACAGGTTCGCAAATCCTATAACATCGGATTCCAGGTCGACTGGAACTACCCCAGCGCCGGTGTCCCGGACATGGGGAATGTCCTATCGGCACGCGCGCTGGCTCGCAGAGCGCTGCTCGAATCAAACCAGGCGCTCATCAACGTCATACAACAAGTACGCGTTTCGTATCTGACCAGCGAGACGGCCGAGCGTCAGATCGAGGTCGCCACTACTGGCGTTATGTCTGCGGCTGAACAGTTGCGCCTGGCACGGGTCCGACTGGCTAACGGCGTTGGCACCAACATCGATGTCATCAACGCGCAGCGCGACTTCACCAGTGCTCTGGCGACAAAAGCCGATGCTATTATTTCGTTCAATATTGCCCAGGCACAGCTGCTGCACGATATTGGCGTGATCAGCCAAAACACGCTCACGACAGGCCGCTGGGTTCGATAAGAGTTTACCCCAAAGCTCATTGAGTCATGGTCTAGTTTCCTAAACTAGACGGCTTCCCGCCGCTTTGAGCGCGGAGTTGACGAACTGCCAGGATTAATTCCCACTGCTCGCTATCGATGGTGCCAGGGTCGGTGGAGAGCACGAATAGCTCGTTGCGCTCTCCCATAGGTACGATGACGGAAAGTCCGGCCAACGTGAGCGAATTCTTTCCAACAGCAATTTCGTAGGAATAGTGACAGCAGATTGCGTCGGGGAAATACTTGGACCAGGAGCTGACAGAGACGATCTGAAGATTCTTGTATGCACCGGATTTAATGGCATCATTAACCAGTCCTTGAAGCTGCTTTTTCACCCCGCCCGCGTCGGCAGGCAACGAATGCAGCTCGAGAACCGAACGTATGCTGCCGTTTTGTCTCCAGTAAAGAGCGACAGGATTTTCCGCCTGCCGTACCTGAAGTCCATCCGTAAAGCGCCAGCTTGATGCAAGCAAGACAGGATGTTTGAAAACTTCTACGTTTCTCTCAACAAGCTCCAAATGGTTGCTTCCAATTGACAGCAAAAGATACGCAGTCGAGAGGGACAAAACCAGCGCAGAAAAAGTTCCAGGAGAGAGCAAAGCAGCCTTCTCTCTCTCAGAGCGGCTGGAACTGGCGGCTTTTGCGCCTGTCTTTTTAATGTCACTTTCATCGCTTCCTAACAACGAAAGTGCCACCATGATCATGCAAGCGAAGATAGCAGTTAGTACAGTTAAAACAGGATAAAGCAGATCCGTTGCTCGCAAAAATGGCTCCCACTCCTGATATCCGTACAGGAGGAAGCCGTTGAAAGCAATTGCCAAAATGACAGTCCCCATCAGCCAAGACGGAGAAAGCGATAGAAGTACCGAAACAGCGATGAGAAGTGCAGGAATCCAGTATGCCAGGTATCCCACGAAGATATTGCAGTTGAAAGATAGCTCTTGCGCCATCGGCACCACCATGATGCTGAGCTCCAGAGGCAGTGGCAGATCGACGAGAGTTCGAGAGAATGAAACCACGCCCGAGGCAAAAGAGAGAAGCAAGAAGACGATGAGATGCGATTTGTTTTCGCTCTTCGCCCATCTTCGCCCCCAGTTGCTCACGAGAACCAGAAGACCGACGTAAAGCGCAGCCTTCAAATAGAACCAATAGGTAGGGACGCTAAGTTCGAGCGTCGCCGAACCGAGCGTTTTCCAGCGCTCGAGTTGAGTGGCAAGGAGAGCCGATAGGCGGCTATAGGACCAGGCGCAGGCGGCAAGTTTATCGAGATAGTTGAAGGCAAAAGAAGAAACCGCTCCAGCCAAAAATGATTTGAAGATCTCACTGGCCGGCAATCGGATCGACGGCAAGCGGCGTGTCGCCCAGATGAGCAAATAGTACGGCAAGCCAACATCGATGACGCCGCGAAACATCGAAAGGAATATCTCATTGACGATCCGAAAGTCCTTGCAGGCTGCCCGGGCGTTGATCTGCAAAATGATAAGCGTCAGTATGCCGGCATAGACTGCAAATCGCCCCTGAGAGGGCCACCAGGGAGATGACCTGACGCTGAAATTCCATCCAACCGTATGCATGAGCCAGAGAAGCCACAAAGCAAAAAGAACGAGGACGAGCATCGAATGCGTCGGTGTGCGATTAAAGGACGACCATTGAAAGATGTACTCCCAGATCAACAGAGCCGAAAGACAACACATGAAGAACAAACGACTCAAATTGCTGGAGTTGAGCCTTCGTTGAGCCAACAAGGTGAGAGAAATGACGAGCGTAGTGAGAAGGATCCAGGAAAACCAGTGTACCCCCATGCCATTGAAAGGATTGCTCCAGAGCACTCCTTTCGTCGCGGAATAGAGGGGATAGAATATCGACAGAAGAGACGCTGATAGCGGATCGTTTTGTTGAGACAAATATTGGCAGACTCTGTCACTGAATGCGGTGGCGGTGGCAAGAATCAAAGTACCCATCAGAATGGGCACCAAAAACCTACCCGGTATCATCGACTGAACAGATGTCGCCAAGACTTTGCTGCTGCCCATGAGCTTGTGCAGAATACCGACTCCGATAAAATAGATTATTGGCCACAGGTAGGCGTTGCTAAGATCCAAGGAGGAGAGGATCAATCCATCGACTTGAACAAAACCACCACGCAGAAGTGCAAACGCGAGATAGCTCAACAGAAGGCAATAGGTCAACCACATCACGCTTGCCAGCCGGAGATTCGAAGAGATTTCCTTTTCTGACTCTCCCTCGCTTAACGCGGACGAATGGGCTGCCGTGTTGAAAGCATCTACGTTTACTGTCTCGATAATGCTCGAGGTTCCTGGCAATTCCAAGTCTCCTTCACCGGATACGGTGCGCTCGCCTACCGATGTAAGCTGCGATTCTGCTCCAGCAGAGGAAACGACCGGGGCTGCTTGCCGGTCGAACATACCGGCAGATTCCCCTGCAAAGCCTTCTGCGCCTGACTCGAAATCATCTCGCTTCGCCAACCAGCGAGCGATCCCCAGACAAGACAAACCAAGCACGACGCCGATAGCGCTACCGCAGGCGATGCCTACCACCGGGCCAGTTACAGGCAGAATTTTGCCAAGTAAGGGACGGAAGGGAGTAAGGACCGTCCCTTCTATGCCGGCGGCCATGCCGACTATAAGTGCGTTGAGCCAACTGCCGGCACGAGCGATTCCGGAGCGGCGAGGCAAGGTTCGCTCACAGAATACAAGTGTCGAAAGCACCGCCGCTGCAAGAAACAGGTTCGCATAACTCCTGGGCAGTAATATCACGCATGTACTGCACATGTACAGCGCCGCCAGCGCCAGACAGCAAAAGAACAACCGATTGGATACGGCACTACCGGTAAGTAATGCGGCCCACGCACTGGGGTAGGCGATAATCCACACGATTATCGACCAGACCGGTACAGCGCCTTTGAAGCCGGAGAAGGTCTCCAGCGGCACAATGCCCAGAGGGATGGCCGCAAACGGTATCAAAACACAGAGGACAGCACAAAGCTGAAAGATGGGACGAAGTACCGGCAAACAGGCAGGCGGCGTCTCACTCAAGTCCAGCCGATCCTTGGAGTAGGTTCGCCAGTAGAACCGCTCCAGGATTTTCCAGACAGATTGAAGGAAGATGGATTGGCGTGCGCTCTCCACCACTGATGCTACTTTGGGGTACTTCAACAAGCGACGAAGTGGTGCGGCGATAGCATCAGCGATGGTGACAAGTACAGGAAAGAGGCCGGCCAGGTAATTGCCAAACTTTCGAAGAGTAGCGATAACCTGTATGGGGTTCATTTATTCCCTTCGACTCTCAGATTGCCGATAGCACCTGCCAGATCAATGCACCAGCTTGGTCGCATTACCGGTTTGTGAGCTCATGTTGTCCGGTTGCAGTATTTGCTTCACCGTCGGTGGCATTGTACGCGGCTTGAAGGGCTGCACAAGCAACGGCAGAT
>CAYTDR010000299.1:0-2766 GCA_964436185.1 uncultured Candidatus Obscuribacterales bacterium
AAGCACAAGCACAAGCTCAAGCATGAGCCCACGCCCAAGCCCAAGCCCAAGCCCAAGCCCAAGCTCGAGCTCGAGCACAAACATGAGCCCAACCACGAGCACAAATCCAAAAAACCGCCCACAGCCTGATGTTATCCAAGCACACGGCACCAATAGCAATGATGAGTCGAACAACAGTTCATTATGATATGCACTCTTCAGGAGCTGTTGAATTAAGCTCTGTCGCTCGTTGCCCATGCACGACTGCTGAGAAGCGAGCCATCAAAGTAGTGTTTATGAGTGGTCAGGATGCATGTTTTCGTTAAGCCGCGAGGTCGTGTTCGGATTGATAATCAAAGCATCGAACGTAGGTCACCTGAGGAGAAGACAATGAACACTTTCAATTTGAACAGCAATAACGTAACTATTCCTGCCGGCTTTTGGCTCCGCGCAGTTGCCGGAATTATCGATGCATTTATTCTGATAGCACTCTACTTTGTTGTTTGTTTTTCAACCGGTCTGCTTGGTGCCATGGCTTTCGGACAAGAGTTCGTGACGACGAATGGTGCCTCCCTTGTTACCATGTGGCAGATTGTTTTGCCCTGGTTATATTTCTCCATCATGGAGAGTTCTGAGATGCAGGCGACTTTTGGCAAGAAAGTTCTGGGCCTCCAAGTCACTGATATGAGCTTGTGTCGTATCTCATTCGGCTGCGCGACTGGTAGATTCTTCGGGAAATTGTTATCTCTGCTCTTGGGTGGCATCGGTTTCATAATGATTGCCTTCACGCCACGCCGTCAAGGTTTGCATGACGTTATTACAAACACCAACATCATCAGAACCATAAGAGTGCCGGTAATGACGAGAGATGCATTCGAAGCTTCGATGCGTGAGTCCGCGATGCAGCAGTCTTTTACAAATGAGCCTGTAGCCTCCGTGCCCGTCGCACAATCGTTTTTCTCCTGATACCACATCAGGTGATCACCTGGGGTACAGCCGGCTTGCTGGCTGTACCCATTATATCGAGAAGGGATCACACATACGAATGAAAGCAAGAGCGTGAGCGGTCATAGAAAGAGTTCAGCTAGTTGGAACAATGTTCTTTCAAGCCCAATCAATCGACATAATCGACTTCGGCACTACCGATATGAATAGATTCCGGTGCTAAACCGAGCGCACCATTATTGATAGCTGGTCCGGTGCTAAACCGACTCCACCATTACTAATAGCTAGGGCTATACATATCTCGTTCGACGGATACGAATCGAAACGTCGACAAGTTCAGATCTGAACGAGCTTCTGTCTAACGAAAACATGAAACCAGCAATGAGGATTCAGTGATTTCAAAATGCTAGCACCAGTCGTCTACGACATTAATCGAGCAGGTCGCCTCAGGCTGCGGCGCCGGCCGGCTCAGAAAGGAGTAGACATTCTCAAAAGGAGAGTACGCATGACAAATGGAAACGGAAAATCAACGACAATTGTTAGGGATATTTTTGGTGATGAGATTACACAGTCGGAGCCTTTGCCGAACGAATATATTTCACGCAGACAATCGTCATATGGATCACCAGGTACATATCAAACCACTCAGGGTGCGGAATTGCACGTGCCATCACAATCGATGAACTATGATGCAGGAGCGTATGCCCAGGCGCAGCCGTCATACTACGGCGGTGAACCTCATGCACAGCCCCAGCCGTCACACTATGGAGCGGGATTGCAGCATGCGCAACCACTGACGGTGAACTATGGTGCGCCGATGCCCACGCAGCCCCAAACGGCAAACTATGGCACATTTGCTCAGAGCGGACCGTCTGCTCATACTGCTGGCAGCTATGGTATGCCGAGTCCGCAGGGCGCAGCGGCTGCAGGCTTCATCATGAACCAAAACCGTGGTCTGGTTGGGATCGCACGAACGCGTAACAAACTTGGAACTCTAGTGACCATCGCCACTACGCTTGCCTTAACAGTTGGTGCCGTCGGTAGTGCCGCATATTTCGGCGAGAAATTCTGGACTGAACAGATGACCAAGATTAAGGGCGAGATCGGGAGTCTTAAAACCAGCCTCGAAGGCCAGATCGTAACTGTTCAGAAGAACGTTGATGATAGTAAGGTACTCTCCCAAGAAGAGTTGAACATACAGATGCAAAAGACGCTGGCGAAATCAACTGTCTATCTGAAGGTCAGCCGAATAAACTCATGGGGCGAGCGAATTGAAGAGGAGGTCGGCACCGGCGTAGTTACGGATAAGGGAGTTGTATTAACAGACCTGCATCTCGTCAAAGGAGCCGATAGAATTCTCGTCAGCACCTCCGACAGCAAGCAAGTGTTGGAAGCAGAAGTTATCCATGATGATAAGCTGCATGACAAAGCACTTTTACTCGTGCATGGTCTCGAGGCGCCACCCTTACCTATTTCCACTACGGATGTCGTAAAGGGAACGCAGCTATTCTGCATAGGCAATACCCTGGGTGAGAAGGGCGCTTTCAGCACTGGTGAGGTTTCGGTTCCATCCGATTCAGATGGTGACATGCTGATCTCTCTGCCTGGCAAGACTGAAGGAGATATAGGTAGTGCCGTAATCAACAAGAAGGGCGAGATCGTCGCAGTCATAAAAGATTGGGTGATCAGTGAAACTGGCGAGCCAATCGACGGGTTGTTCAAAGCCACGCAGGTCCGGGACCTCCGCCCGATACTCAGCTGGTGGCAGCATAACAAAGACAAGTACTTGGGAGATTCACACAAAAGAGCCTGAGGACAGGTAATGAGTAGAACAAAAGAGCC
>CAYTDR010000299.1:2866-8351 GCA_964436185.1 uncultured Candidatus Obscuribacterales bacterium
TGGGAGATTCACACAAAAGAGCCTGAGGACAGGTAATGAGTAGAACAAAAGAGCCATGGCATCAAAGCCATGGCTCTTTCATGTAAATCACGCATGCTTGAATTTTAGCAGTGGCAGGCCGCCACCCAGTTTATTTTGTTTGATCCGCGAGTCTTTCTACTGCTGCCGCCATCGCCAGTGCCATCTCCTCATCCTCTGCCATAGTGTAAAGCGCTCTTGCTAGCGAATACTCCTTGCGAGCATTGGCGCGATCACCTTTGAGCTGATAGATGACCCCAAGCAGTCTGTGACCATCCGGCATGGTGGGTTTCAGAACGACCAGTTTATCTGCGTCTTGGCTTGCCTGATCGTATTTCTTCTGCTCTACATAGCACCAGGAGCGCCACCAAAGTCCGGCTAGTGATTCTCCATTTAGTTTCAAGGCGGCCGTCAGCTCTTCCTCAGCCTTGTCGTAACTGCCCAGTACGAATTGAACATGACCGCTCTCCAGTCTCGCATCGACATAGTTGGGGTCCAGCTTCAGTGCTTTCTCGAAAGACTGAGCTGCAGAACGAAAATCGTTCATCTCGATGTTGCACATTCCAGCTATGAAGTGTGGCTCGGGCATCGAGTTATCGATGTCCAATGCTTTTGTACAATCCAGAAGGGATTTCACGTATTCCTTGGTGAAGAGACGACACATCGCGCGGAGCATGTAAGCATCAGG
Organism: uncultured Candidatus Obscuribacterales bacterium; assembly: GCA_964436185.1. Taxonomy (GTDB): domain Bacteria; phylum Cyanobacteriota; class Vampirovibrionia; order Obscuribacterales; family Obscuribacteraceae; genus CAYTDR01. The sequence continues at coordinate 3,573 of CAYTDR010000299.1, forward strand.
ATTCTTTGGAGATGTCTCCAGGAACTTGTTGAGGTTTGCTAGTGCGCCAGTGAAGTCTCCAAATTCGATCAGCTTGGAAGCGTCGCTGAGGAGTCTCAAGTCAACTTCAGCCCCTCGCCCTCGCCCTCTCGTTTTCGATGTCGAGCGTTTGTGCGTGTTCTCTATGGATTTTCGAGTTTCCAGTTCCGTATCTCGAGTTTTGGCGCGTGGTACTGTGCTCGAGATGGCATGGAGTATCGCCTCGGAGGCTTCGGCGGTCTCCGGAGAGGGTATTGCCAAAGCCGCAGACGAGGTTAAAAGATTAGTCGCGAGAAGCATGGCCAGCCCGACAGCCTTCATTGGTTCCATTCTTGCCTTGGTCATCAGAGTTCTCCTGCAATCGATGTTGGTGTGTGCTGTTCAACTTGCTTCAGTCTTTGACTCGATAGTCTATTCGTTTGGCGGTCCAGTCGCTGAGGGACTCTACCTCGCTTGTGAGAGGCCTTGAGGTTTCTGGCTTGAACATTGACATCAGAAGCATATCTTTGACGCCACCTTTTCCTTTCTTGGCGGCTTCAATGTATTTTTGAATGGAGGAAGGGGGCTGCTCTAACGTTCTGAAGTCTACCGGTTGCGACGTGACGATCAGCTTTAGAGTCTCCATGCCTCCGGAGCCGCCCACCTTAAGCGGTTTTGTCTTAAAAGCTGCTCCTGGTTCCACGCTGTCCTGTGCTCCAGGCGATGGAAAAGCAATCTGAATTGAGCCATCCGCACCTATGCAAATACCGGTAACATACAGCCTGTTCTTCGAGGCGTTTTGAATCGACAGGCGGAATCTTTCGCCATTCTTGAATGTAGGGATGCTCAGGTTGTCCATATCGAGGGTCTTGTAATCGTAAATGGACTGGCGTCCAGGTCTTTTCGTCTCACCAACCACTCGATCGATTGATATGTCGATAGCCTCGGTAAGCTCTGATGCATTATTGCTAAAAGAACGAAGCGATTCCTGTCGACCCTTTTTCTCCAGTGCTTCTAAGATCTCCTCTGTTGCTTTTGGAGAATCGGCTGAGACAAACAGATTGAATAGCGGCGAGCCTTCTTGAGTGGCTATGTAGAAGCCTTCCTTCGATGAGATTACAGGTTCTAGGGAAGAGTTGACTTTTCCGCCATACTTGAGAAAATCGCTGCCTTTGCCGGCAACGATTGCCACATCCCAATCACGGATTCCCCCTTCTGTAGATCTTGCTGTTTTTGTGTCCAGTTCGAACGAATCTTTCTTCGATATTTCCGACTTCAGAGTACTGATCAAACTCTCCAGGTTGCCGGACTCTTTGGAATCAAGGAACACTTTCGTTTTGCGTTTTCCAAAGAACGGCGTTACCGAGATGACTTTGGCGTCTTCCAGCACGACATCATCCGCGGGGACATCACGCAATGCTACGGTAGAGCTAAACTTATCTGGCTCCGTGACATCGCCTATGGTGATAAGGTTTTCGTTGCCTGATAGTTTGGTCGCTTCTTTCTTGTAGAAAGCGATCAGGCCTCCCTTCTCAACACCGAGAAGACTTCCGGCATCTATGTCCACGGTGACCTTACCATCTTCTTCTTTTTTCACGTTCTTCACATTGAAATACGAATCAGATCGATTCCCTGCTCCTTTGAGGAACTGTCGATCTAGATCTCCTTCAATTTGTGGGTTCTGGCTCGAGGCAAACTTGTTGACTGCAGAAGCTACCCTCGACCAGAGCTCGCGGTAGGTCAAATCTTTTGAGCCATTACGCAACGCATTAATCAGGTTGTAGGTTAGCAGTCCATGCGGTTTTCCTGCAATTGATGTCTCGAGGGACAGCTCATTCGGCATGCATCCTACAATTGCTACATATCGTTTGTTTGGTGGCAGCATCGGCTTTCCGTCATCCCGATCGCCTTTGCCTCTACTATTATTTTTTGCCTCTTTGAGCAGGTCCGGCCGATCGAGTCTGCGAGCAGTAAAACCTTGATTGCGAGTATTAGAGCCGGAGTGACAGCAGTCCATAATCATGGTTAGATTCTGCGTCGAGTCAGTCATCTCCTTCACGAGAGCTTCCATCTCGTCATCGGTAAGATCTTTCTTCCCGTCTCCAGCTACATCGACCGGGCAGAGTGTTTCATCGAGACCGTCTGGTTCATCGCCGTCAAGGTCCGGAACTTGTGAGCCATGACCACTATATTGGAATACAAATATGGCGTTGGGGTTCTTCTTTGCATTTTCGATCAGGTGTTCCCTGAAGGCCTTAACCATCGCGTCTTTGGTTGCTTGCTTGCTTAGAAGAACTTTGATATGTTTTCCGTCGTCTTTGAAACCAAATTCCTCTATCAACATCTTCTTCATCTGCTCGGTATCGCTTTCGCAACCGCTCAGCGGTGAAAGCGTGTACTCATTGATGCCAACCATCAAAGCAAACTTCTCAGGCTCAGGTGTTGTTGAACCTTCCTTGGCTTCCTCTGCCACCACAGGCGGCATCAATAACATGTTAAGAGAGGCTAAAAACGTCAACAAGTGGAACTTGGGCTTCATCTGTGTCTCCTGAATCGATGATTGCTCACATTTTAACCATATGTAGGATTTAGTTGTCGGCTGAATGTTCGAAATCAGTCGAAAAGTTCAACTCCGGCAAATAGTGACTATCTGCCATCTCCTATCCATACAATGAACAACTGCAGGCAGTTGCAAAAGGGGGGTATCGGTTGTTGTACACCGTGAACACCCGTTGCGTCTTTAAAGCTTGCTGGTTGACATCCGGAAATCTTTTCGATTAGACAGGAGTAATCGAGCGCCCTCTCCATAAATTGCCGGAGAAGGCGCTCGGTTATACCCGCTTGACGAGCAATGAATTGTCAGGGTTATTCAGGAGTCTTCATTCGGAGGATTACACAGATGACATCAGAGCTCTGGCTGAAGTCTCCGCGAGGCTTGAAAGGCAAGCACGGGTTTTCGGCTTTCAACTGCTTGATAGCGTCTTCTCAATGCAGCAGAGATTGAATCGCTTTCGTCTTGTTCACTCTCGGAACCTGAGAACTTCTCCATCGCTAATATGTAATAGGCTCTCGGAGACCCGTCCAGGGCCGCCTGGTTGAGTAGCTGGCGCGCAAGTCGAAGATCGGTTTTTACTCCTATGCCGTGGTAGAAACGCAAAGCGATCTCCACCTGAATTTCAGTGTTGCATCTGGTGGCGGCACGGTAGAACCAAACTGCCGCCAGACGATCGTTTGCTTCGAATCCAATGCCGTCGGCATAGAGGCAGGCAATTTTGTACTGAGCCTTCGCATACTCATTGACTGCAGCTCGTAGAATCCACCTGGCCCCGGTCTTCTCTTCTTTGTCGATCCCCAGTCCCTCGAGGAAACATACTCCGACATTATATTGAGCGATATGATTGTTTTGATTTGCCGCCTTGAGATACCACTCGAATGCTCTCACGTCGTCTCGTTTGACTCCGCATCCGGTACTATACATAAAGCCTAGATTTAGTTGTGCCTCAGGGACGCCAAGTCGGGCGGCGCGGCGATACCAGTGAGCCGCTAGAACCGGGTTCTTCTTGGTTCCTTTTCCCGCGTTGTACATCAAGGCTAGATAGAACTGAGCTCTTGGATGACCTCCAAATGATGCCTTCTTGACAAAGCGAAGCGCAATTTCATCATCCTCATGTCGCTTGCTCTTCGCGGCGCAGATCAGTCCCATTCTAAAGAACTCTTCGGCGCGATCCTTATTGCTAAGCCCTTTTAATTGCTCACTTATAACACCTGCTAATGTCTCGGTGGACCCTTCCTGTTCCACTACACATCGTTCGTCAAGGTTTTTCATCGCGATTTCTCCTTTATCGTGTCCGCTGTTACTGGAGTCGTCCTGGGAGCACGAAGCGAGGCGATGAAATCATCGATGTATGTTTGACGTTTTCGTTATCCTGGACGAGGGGCGGAAAAATCATGGGGTCCGTTGGGCCTGCTTTCAAAAGAGGAAAGAGAATTCTTCTGGCTTGAACTGACCTAGATCTGTCCGTGACTCCGATGACCATATAAAAATGGAATGGTCCAATTTTGAGATTTGAGATTTATTCCTTACAATCTGCTGGACCACTGTTCCTCCCTCTCCGCTAATGATTCAGACGCATGTCCGGATAGTTTGATGAAAACATTGAATCCTCTGAAAAGCTTTCTCCGCCTACTGGTTCGGAAGAGTCCAATCACGGAGGAAATTGTATGAGACATGCAAATCACAACTTACTTCGGGCCGCGATCGAACAGCTGCCTGAATCTGAAAAGAATCAATATAACTCAGTAATCTGTCGTTCTAAGAAACAGAAGAAGAAGGGCGATGGAGTCGATGCAGATGAGCACTTTTTGAGTGGCGTGAAGGCTGCCACCGGAATTGGTGCGGCACAAAGCGACAAGAGGGCGTTCAACTGCTTCGAGAAGGCTGCTGAGCAAGATCATCGCGAGGCGCAGTTCAATCTCGCGTTGTTGTATCTGAATGGTCGTGGTTGTGTGAAAGACGAAGAGAAGGCAATTCATCTTCTACATAAATCGGCAGAGGCAGGTTGTTCTCGAGCACAAAGCTACCTGGGCTATCTGTACAGCACCGGTCAACTTGTGAGAGAGAATCCGCGATTAGCCATCTCATTCTATCTCGCTGCTGTGGACCAAGGGAATGTAATAGCTCAATACAATCTCGGTCTACTCTACTTTCATGGCGATGGAGTACCCCAAGACTATGGCAAAGGAGTGAAGCTTCTCGAGCTTGCAGCCCATCAAGGGCATCAC
>CAYTDR010000300.1:0-8350 GCA_964436185.1 uncultured Candidatus Obscuribacterales bacterium
GCGCGGTAACGACGACTTTATACTATCCGCTTCTCGAGCCGAATGACCTTCTGGCGTTCGGTATCTTGCTCTGGGAAATCGCGCTCGGTCAGCATCCGTTTAACACCGCCGGCAGTGACGACACCGCCATCGGTGAGGACGTGAAAGCCTGGATCTCGACCTATGAGGCTGTCGGGCAATATTTCCTCAGCCCGCTGGCGAACATCAGGAGACCTAGCCGGATTAAGAAGGGTCTGAACGCACAATTCGAGAATTTGCTTTTGAAAGGGCTCCACCTGCGCATTGACGAGGCTGGCACCATCCGCAGAGGCGAGTCATTCAAGAGTTTCGGAGAGTTCGCCAGGGCGTTGAAGGCTCTGCTCTAAACGATCTATCTCTACATCTTCTCTAGTTTTTGCGCTGCTTGAGACCGGCGTGGATCGTCCGGTTTCGCGAACTCGATGAAAGCCTTCAGCTCGGTGCGCGCGTTGGTTAGATCGCCTGCTTTTTCGAAAGTCTTCGCCAAAAGGAAGTGAGCATCCGGGTTGGATGGCTGGAGTTTCAACGCCTCTTTGTAGACCGCCACTGCTTCGTCTACGTTCCCTTGAGCCAGGCTCATCGAGCCCAGATTCAATCTTGCCGAGACAGAGTTGGGATCCAGTGAGACTGCTTTCTGGGCATGCTCTACTGCCTCGGTTAGACCACCTGTTCTTGCGAAGGCAAGGCTGAGTTGATTGTGAAGGTCTGATGATTGAGGATATGTTTCAAGACCTGTCTTGAGAAGCTGAATCGCCTTGTCGGTCTCCTTGTTCTGCAGTGAGAGATTCGCCAGTGCCGTCAGGGCAACGCGGTCTTTCGGATTGAGCTGATAGGCTTTCTCCAGTTGCGCCCTGGACTCATCTCCTTTTCCCAGCCGCGAGAGAACTCGGGCATAGTTCGTCCTGTATAGGGAGTCTTCAGGGCGTTGATCGATCGCCTTCAAATAAAGCTCCGCTGACCTATTGGGATCGCCTTTCAAAAAGAGAACAGTGGCAAAGTCAGCGAGCGCATCCGCATACTCAGGATCGGCGGCGATGGCTTTTTCGTAGTGAACGATCGCTTCGTCCAGATTTCCTTTAGCGAAACCGTCGTTTGCTCGAAAGTAGTGAGCCTCGGCGGCCAGGAAGTCTTGTACATTGGCAGGTATGTCGCTTGCCTGCTCGACTGCCGGTGCGCCGATTATCAGCTCCTTACCCTTCCAGTCAGTCTTCATTATCGGAGACTGGAGAGCCAGGTCTTTGCGCACCTGAGTGGTATCATATTCGGTTTTCTTTTTCGCTTCCTCAAAGGCTTCTCCGAGGGAGGCCATTCCATCTTTTTCCTTAAGCGCCTTTATGAAATGCGAAGAAAAGATATCGCCCCAGCTAAGCTGGTCGGACTGGCTGGAGGAGACGACGATGAAGCCACTGCCTGCGATGCTCTTCTCCGGTGAGGCTGCTAAGCCTCTCTCCATTGACTTGGAACCGAGTTGAACTGCTCCACTGTAAGGACATTGAAGTACGAGAAGAATCCTTTCAGCCTTGACGTTGTCCTTCAAGACGGTCATCAGGTCTTGAATGGAGAAGCAGGTTCCATAGATGTTGTCGAGAGCGGCATCATGAGTGCATAGGTATGCGCTTCCATCAGTAGTCGGAAAACTGGAAGTGGAAATATAGACAACCACCAGGTCGTCCGGACGAGCAAGCGGTGCCAACCAGTTTTTGCCTACCGTATCGACGATATTTCCTCTGGTCGCTTTGGAGTCGACAAGCAGGCGAACATGCTTCTCGTTAAAACGACCACCATGCTCATCGATCAGATAATCGCGAAACTTTTCAGCGGATTTCGCCATCACTGGCTCTTTCTCGTTGAGTCGATTCTCCGCGAAGTCAGAGAGCCCGATCACTACCGCCCACTTTTGTTTAATCGGTCGGTTTGGACCTTTTTTGTTAGGATCGAGATCCTCGACCTTGGTAAACTTTACTCCCGGCATGGTCGGCTGAGCAGGTGAACTGTTCTGCGCGAACAGCGGCGGTGGAAGAAAGCTGGAGCCGGTAACGGCAATGGTGCTTGCTAGAAGCAGAGTATTGCGCGGGAATTTTTTCTTTTCTCTATTGATCATCAACTGACTACTCGATTACTGATGAAGCAGGGCAATGTCTACGGCAAACGCACCCGACATGCTGTCGATTTCCAGGCGGACACTGCTGCTGTTAGCCATGCGTGTACCTTCCTCGATGTCTTCAGGCATAATCACCGGATCGGGATTATCCCAGGAAAGCTGCATGCGTGTGCCGACCAGGTCTTTCGCTCCTGTGGTATCAGGTGAGATGTAAGCGACCTGCTCTTTGCTTTCCGCCTGCTTTCTCATCTGATCGAGCGGAATATGCGTGCGAGAGTACAGAATGCGAACCTTTTCCAAACCAGGGTGAGAGTCAAAGGCGAGCCAATCATCGAACGGCAGCGGATAGTCTATGCTGTGATAGAGATAATTCTTCGAGTCTGATTCTTTGTTGGGGAAGAGCACGGCACTACCACCGGTGCTGCCCTGGCGCAGAACTATATAGGCATAGCCGTTCTCTTCAGGTCGTATGTGAAAGCGAATAGCGTCGCCGGATTTAAATGTGGTCTTATTGTTGCAGCGATACACTTTGCCCTTTCTTTTCAGTTCAATCCAGTAGGTCAAGGCTGCTTTCTTCTTATTCGCCGTGGCTGTGCCGGTGGCTGAGGTGTTCGTAGATGTGGTCGCCACCTGTGTGGAAGAAGATTGAGTCTTCTTGTCGTCGGTGTCATCAATGGTGCTCGCCGCGTTCGTTGCCGAGCCGCTAGATTTTCTGTAGGAATCGTTGGACTGATTAGCGGTTACTTTTGTTTTGTCTTCTTTGTCCTTAGCGAGAGACGGCAGTGGAGCAACATTGTCATTGATCCATTTCTTGACGAATCCAAGGTCTTGATTGCTGAACTGCGATTCTTCAAAAATCAGATGTTCGGCAGTTTTGCTCAGGACGATTCTGCGGTTTGCTGAGCCGATGCTGTTAAATAGTTTCCAGGTACCTGCAGGTCTGACCAGCTTGTCATTGGTACCTTGTATAAAGAGGACCGGACAATTTTTGACTTTCGGTGCGATCTCGAAACTGCGATTCATGTAATTCTTGAAGTCGATCAGCTCGGCAGGCGTGACTTTCGTCCTGGCCAGTGGATCATTGAGCCAGGCGGCGCGCAATTCTTCTTTTTTCGTGGCGCTGGCAACGACTGAGTTTCCTACATCCACCTTCGAGTTGAAATTGAAACCGTGGAGCACAAGATGTTTGAGCACTCCGATTTCGGAGTTTTTGCTGTCATATCGGTCTCCGGCAGGAACCGAGGAGATAACTCCATTGACCAGATCGGGATAAGTTGCGGCCGTTTTCAGGGCGATGGCGCCACCCATTGATTCTCCCAACACGATTATCGGGAGACCCTTATGGATCTTTTTCATTTCAGAAAGAGATAGCCCTATGTCCTTCATCGTGCCATCAAAGTCAATTTTGTTCTGTCCTTTGGCCACCCAGGATCCGAATCCTCTTACGTCGATTGCGTATACAGCCACGCCGTCCTTCGCCATTTCCTTGGCAAAGTTTTCATAGGTTCCTTTGTGCAGGCCGAAGCCATGTATTAGGAGCATCGCCATGCGTGGGTTCGGCTCCGTCCAAACCATGCATGGAATTCGCTCGTCCTTAGCGGCTGGCGTGGCGCTCATCGCTTTCGCGCCGTCACCGGGGTCTTCCCCGAACATAATCGTCGACTGGGTAACGGTGCAATAGGCAGGGATAGAGCTACAAGACATCGACAGAGCGGTCGAAAGCGCAATCAGAATCGATTTCCTCGCCAAAACGATCGGTGTTAGCTTTGACTCCATTTTGTCGACTGCCACTCCACGGTCCTCCTGCAAGCGTCCCTTGACTATTAAATATAAGATACTTCGCTCGGCGAAGTTTTAGGACGGTCTAAGGTGCATTGTATAGGAGAGCGATCCGCTCTGCAGTTTCGACGGTGCTCGAGAATTGAATTCTCAATCCTCGACATCTTCTGCTTCATCATCAGCTTCTTCGTCGCCTGCATCAGTTGACTTTGTGCCTTTGGATTTGGATTTCTTTCGTTTCTTGGAGAAGCTGGCCGCACTCGCTGCGTCTGTGGAAGAGCTACTCCCTCCGGATCCATATTCAGTTCCATACTGATAATCGGTTGCGTCTTCTGGCGTCAACTCTGCCTCTTTGTCTTCAGCTTGGGCTGAAGCACCGGTGGTTTCTGAAGCTTCGGTCTCTGATTTAGCGTCCGTCGTTTCGCTGCTCTCGGATTCACTCGCGCCGGCTGCTGCTGCCGCGGCTGCTTGTTTTTCCTTTTCGTCTCTTACCTCTTGTCCGACAATGACAATCAATCCGCGAATCTCATTCATCGTAGCCTTGAGCGTTTCTTCCGAAGCGTTCTCCAAGAGCTCTTTTCGTAATCTGTTCGTAAGCTCTTGAGCTTTCTCTTTAGAAGCAGGAGTGACGTGCTCGTCGTTCTCTCTCAGTTCTCGGTCGAGAGAATAGATTAGTGAATCTCCTTCGTTGCGCAACTCGATTTGATCTTTGCGATCTTTGTCCTCGGCGGAATGAAGCTTGGCTTCTTTGACCATGCGCTCGATATCATCTTTACTCAAGTTGGTGCTTGCTGTAATGGTGATCTTTTGAGACTTTCCAGTCTGCTGATCCTTGGCGGATACATTGACGATACCGTTGGCATCTATATCGAACGAGACTTCGATGCGCGGTACGCCTCTCGGAGCAGGATTGATACCATCGAGCCTGAAATTGCCGAGCAATTTGTTGTCCTTGGCGATGGTCCGTTCGCCTTGATAAACGTAGATGTCTACAGCGTTTTGATTGTCTTCGGCGGTCGAACACATTTGCGATTTGTGGGTGGGAATGGTCGTATTGCGATCGACGAGGGCGGCAAACACTCCACCCATTGTCTCGATTCCGAGCGAAAGAGGAGTGACATCAAGGAGGACCAGATCGGTAACTTCGCCGGCCAGAACACCGGCTTGCAGCGCAGCTCCTACTGCCACCACTTCGTCCGGGTTGACGGACTGGTTGGGCTCTTTTCCTCCGGTCAAGCTGCGAACCAGATCTTTGATCGCGGGAATTCTTGTAGAACCACCGACAAGCACCACTTCATCGAGTTCTGCATAAGTAAGTCCCGCGTCGGACATCGACTGTTCCACGGGCTTGCGGCAACGTGAAACCAGCTCGACCGTGAGAGAGTCGAACTTCGCTCTAGAAAGCCGCATGTCCAGATGCTTTGGTCCGCGTTCGTCAGCAGTGATGAAGGGCAGGTTGATGTTCGTTTCCGTGACTGATGACAGTTCAACTTTTGCTTTCTCTGCAGCTTCGGTTAATCGCTGAAGTGCCTGAGGATCCTTCCGCAGATCGATGTTGTCCGATTGTTGAAACTCATTGGCAATCCAGTCGACGATGCGCCGATCGAAGTCATCACCGCCCAGATGAGTGTCGCCGGATGTGGCGCGGACTTCAATCAGTCCTTCACTTACTTCGAGGATGGAGACATCAAATGTGCCACCGCCAAGATCAAATACCAAGATCGTCTCATCAACGTTTTTCTTCTCGATACCATATGCAAGCGCGGCAGCTGTCGGTTCGTTGATGATGCGCAGCACTTCCAAACCGGCGATGGTTCCGGCATTCTTTGTTGACTGACGTTGCGAGTCATTGAAATATGCTGGAACTGTGATCACGGCAGTTTCGACTTTTTCGCCGAGATATTTTTCTGCGTCTTCTTTCAGTTTCCCAAGCACCATTGCCGACAATTCTTCCGGGGTAAAATCTTTTTCTCCAACGGTGATTCTGCAGCCGCCATCAGGTGCTTCCTTCACTCGGTACGTGACGATCTTCATTTCTTCAGACACTTCGTCGTATCTGCGGCCGATAAATCTCTTCATGGAATAGACCGTGTTGAGCGGATTTATGACAGCCTGCCTACGAGCGAGAAGCCCGACCAGTCGTTCTCCTGTCCTGTTGAATGCTACTACCGATGGTGTGGTTCGTCCGCCCTCGGCGTTCGAAATAACCGTTGCGCGTCCACCTTCCATAACCGCTACAACTGAGTTGGTGGTGCCCAGGTCGATTCCGACAGTTTTGCCCATGTTTATCTCCGTTACTGAATTGACAGCCCAGAAGCCCAAGAATTGCGACAGGCTTTAGATCTTAGCAGACCAGACAGGCTCCGCTTTCCCCTTTGATACAAAACTGCTGGGAACTTTACGGTGTAAACCCTGTTGCTTCGGTGCAATGGATGGAGTTATACTTCTGATTGCTTGAAAACTGTCAAATCTAGTCGGGTCCCCGTAAACGGGAAAACAACATAATTAATGGTACCGAGCACTGTAAGGAGCGCGGATATGAGTTCTGTTGGAAACTCAAATGTAGGTTTTAGTTCCTCTGTAGCAGGAGCTAGTTCAGTCACCGCTCAGCCGATCGGAAGTGAGGGTCCGGTGGCAGGTCAAGCGCCTGAAGTTAAAGAAGAATCACCATTTAGAAGAAGAGTGCCTGGTCCGAAGCCACGCAACATAGCTCCGCCAGACGAGTGTTTCTCTCGAGATGAGCTTCTCGACATGGTCCATGAGCGTCGTGGTTTGACTAAAGAGATAAAACGTCAGGTCGATGCCGGTGACGGCCCGAAGCGGCCCACTCGAATCACTCTTAACGAAATTAAAGTCATGAAAGCGACTGTTCGTAAGCAGGATTGGCTGATCGTTCGCGTTCTAAAGGGATTCATCGGAATGTTCACAGGCTTTCTGTACATGATTCCGATGGCACAGACTCCCGAGTCGCAAAGATGCAAACTCAATGGTCACCGCTTTGGTCGTTCGTGGGATGGTAAGTATCCTAGTTGCGATCGATGTGGCAAGACGATCAAGTCTGTTCAGGATTCGCGTCCAGTCGAGTGATGAGATAGATCAAAGCTTCGCAGTTCACGCAACTTAAAATCAAGTAGTGTTTCCCGATTTCGTGGATGCATTATGCAGGAGTAGCGCCGATTTAGGATTGCTGCAGGGTTCTGCTTGACATGATTTGGGGATGGATTTATGAACCCAACCAATTGCTTAGAGCGCAAAAAAACGATGAGTCTTTAGAATAGCCGCGGTTCTGTCCTCAGGCACCCCCGCTTGTTCAGCGAATGTCGACCATTTACTTACGGCTGTCATAGTCTCATCAAGGATCTCCAGCGCTCGAGCCCGCCGTAGGATTGCCTTTTTTCCGCATGCAATAAAATCATCAAGAAGGAAGTTGTCTCTCTTTCCATTCATTGACATTTGATGTTGAGAGGTCCATGTGCCATTCGGATTATAGCTATATGAAAGATCGAATGCTGGAGAGAGAGACCAGCTACCGGATTTGTCCATGAGAAAGGCAATATTTTTTACATGATCGTCTTGATTACGAGCAACAATATTGAAACAGACCCTCCTGAACTGTTGTTCGAGGCTGGGGGCTCCCAAGTTAAGCTGCGAAATTACTTGAAGCGCCTGTTCGTACGAATACAAGTCTGGTCGATTAAAGTCAAAATGTGCCATACCGCACAAAGACTGCATGTGAAGTTTGCCACCATCATTGGTGCGATCAAATCTTTTGGTCATGAAGTGATGCCGATCATTCTCGGGCAGAATTCTGCACGGAGTCATGTCGATCCGGGCATCCCTAGCCATTAAGTAGTATGCGTATTCAATGAGTCCGAAACCTTTTGGATCGGATAATTCCTTATCCCTGTTATCTGAAACGCCATCGAATTTCAGTAACCAATAAGTAAAGCCAGGTCCAGCCATAACCTGCCCGGAACGAACCTCATTCGTTGTTTGATTCCATGCAATCAAAGCCTTCGCTCTAGCTCCCCCTGCTGATGTTCCAACACGCAGGATATCCTGCATGGTTTCGGCTTCCGAGCCAGACAAAGATGTGGAGAAGGCTTCTCGTTGAGTCAACACTTTACTAGCCAAATCTACCATAGCCGCAAGATCGAGCGTCTTCGACTTGCTAGAACGCAAACCAATCACTGGCGCAAATTCCAATGCACCCATACCTCGTTGGCCTATGTAGCAAAGGCGCTCAACGGGATTAAAACTCGCTGAAATCCTGCCTTGTGTGGCGAGCCAAGCATCGATCAGTGCATTTCCGAACTTGTCCGGCAACGAATCTGCCAATAATCCAGGCAACCCACGGAATGTTCTTTCAGGCAACGTTGGAAATGAGTAAATCGTATTCGAGAGCGGCATCTCCAGTGGAGACACTTCGATTCCGCTCTTCTGAAATTTATC